>JACDAE010000721.1 GCA_013695595.1 Ktedonobacteraceae bacterium
GGGCTACACCCTGGCGCGGCACTATTGGAGCGTGAGCATGCATGCAGAGGAGGGGATAAGTCATGCCTGCGACGAGATCTATCAAAGCAATCGATTGCAGTTTGACCTGAGTGTGGATGCGCAGAACTTTATGGGAACGCCATCCAGGGTGGTGCGTACAGGCATGTATGTCATGCGCCAGTATTATGTGTTCGAGAAAGAGTTGCGCGCAGGGGCAATGATCCAACAGGTAGTCACGCAATGCGTAAGCGTCTAATGATTGATGGACAGCAGATGGCTTATTCTCTGGTACCAGGGGCTGGTCATCTGCGTTACTTTTTGGTTCCTGGCAGGTTTTATCAGGAGAGAGTGTAGATGGGAAAATTTGTATATATAGCAAGCAGAGGGGGTTAATCCCGTATGGTATTTGCAGTAATGTTAGCGAGCAGTGGCGTCGATAATAGTGAAGTGATACGCGTCGTCTTATTTATCATGGTTCTGCTGGCGGTGGCGCTTATTTTAGCTGGATGTGTCATTGCGCTCATGACGCTCTACAAGCAGATCAAGACTCCCAATCGTACGTAATGTGAGAGGTATATCTACGATATTTGTGTATAGAGGTTGCATTTGTGTTGCCTGATTGATTTAGGGGCTATGCTATACTAGAAGAAGAAGTATGTGTAGGGAGGTGATGTAGTATGGCAAACGTCTGGGACACACTTATGAAGATGCTGGTGCGTGCACATCCGCAAGATTTTGTCTCTTTAGTTTTTAGTGGTGCACGCTATATAGGGGATGTGACCAACGAACTCAAAGTTCGCTCAGTTGAGGCGGATTTTCTTTGTAACGCGAAGCTTGGCAAAAATAATATCGTGGTCCATGTGGAGTTTCAACGCCGTCATGATTACACGATGCAACGACGCATGTGGGAGTATAATAGTGCTACGGACTATCTAACGGGTTTGCCTGTTCATTCGTTTGTAATCTATCTATGGGAAGACGAGTATATTGTCGAGCCGATCTATAGGCGCGTGTCGGGTGGAGAAGAGATCCATACGTTCTCCTACAAAAACATTTTCCTGTGGGAGGTTCGACCAGAGGTATTGTTGCAGGCTGGCTTAGAGGGGATGTTGCCCTTGTTACCTTTAACAATGGGAGCTGCTGATGCCAGAGATGAGATCGTCGAAAGGATGATCAGCCGATTAAGAGAAGCACACAAAGAAGACGTGCTCGCGTTGGGATATGCATTTGCTGGCCTGGTGTACGAAACGGAAGCCGACCAACAATGGTTAAAAAGGAGGTTTCAAGTGTTTCACGATATTCTTGAAGAGTCCTGGTCGTATCGCGAGATGGTACAGAAGGGCATTGATACAGGTCTAGAGCAAGGGATTATAAGAGGGATTGAGAAGGGAATCGAGCAAGGGATTGAGAAGGGAATCGAAAAGGGCATTGAGCAAGGACGTGAGCAAGGAGAACTGCAAGCAGTGAGTGCATTGCGCCCTGTACTCATTCATTTTGTAGAGACCCGTTATCCTGAACTGACATCTCTGGCTCAACGACAGGCCGAACAGATAAAGAAGCCTGAATTGTTAAGCGTCGTATTAGACAAACTTTTTATCGCCCAAACTCAAGAGAAAGCACAGCAGATACTGATGGAGATCGACGATGCGAGTGATACGCCTTCTTAACTCCGGTACTGGAGATTAGAGAGGCTGTATAAACTCAATCTTGTTCCCAAGGGGATCGCGTATCTGAAAACGTGCAAGGCCGGGCAGTGGCACATCTTCCTGAATGGCAACATCGTTTGCTTCAAGGCACCTGCGCATCTCTGCCAGGTCCGTTACCTGATACGCGATATGCGCTTTGGTCGCCAGGCGCTCGACGCCCTCTTCAGCGCCCACATGGACCTGACGATTGCCAACTTGTAGCCAGAAGCCCCCACGCTCATTTATCACCGCCGGCTTCTCTATTTCCTGGAGTCCCAGGACTTGGCAATAGAACTGGCGCGCCTGCTCTTCGGTGCCACGCGGGATTGTCACCTGTACGTGATGTATTTCGTTAATCATCCTCGTTTTCGCTTTCAATTACTATAAGATGGATCTTTAATATTCTACGCTGGTCATGCTCGGTTCACAGAGATATGAAACGTACCGAGCACACGAGCGATTGTTTCCCGCTCGGAGCCATTTGTATTATGAACTGTCGCCTCTAGAACAGCGGTCGAGCGGCCACGATGGACGATGACGGCGCTGGCAGATAGTTCACCAGTACGCACCGGGAGCAAGAAATTGATTTTGGCTTCAATCGTGCTGGTACGTGTACCCGCTGGCAATACCGACATAAGCGCCATCGCCATCGCTGTATCGGCCAGCGTAAAGATCACACCGCCATGCACGATCTGTTGGGGATGATAGAGGCGAGCGTCAACATGAGTGCTGACGGCTCCCTCCCCATCCTGCGCCTGATCGATATGCATGTCTAGCAGTTGAAAATAGCCAGATTGCAGGGCATTCTGGCGTATGGCATCCACCGATGGCGGTGCCTGATCGAATTGTGTCATTACTCAGCTTACCTTCCACGCACAATACGTTCGATGTCACGCTTCACGTCACGTTCTGCAATGGCATCGCGCTTGTCATAAAGCTTTTTACCTTTACAGAGGCCCAGTTCCAGTTTGGCTTTGCCGCCCTTCAAGTAGAGCTTGAGAGGGATCAATGTCAAACCTTTGGCCGCTACTCTTCCGACGAGCAGATTGATCTCACGACGGTGCAGCAACAATTTGCGGTTGCGCATCGGCTCGTGGTTGTTGCGATTGCCATGCTCATAGGTAGCGATATGGGCATTCTCCAGCCAGATCTCGCCGTTGCGTACAAGCGCATACGAGCCACGCAGGTTGACATGTCCCTCGCGGATCGACTTAATCTCGGTGCCAACCAGGGAGATGCCTGCCTCGACGGTACGCTCGACCGTGTAATCGTGGTAGGCCTGACGGTTGACCGTAACAACTTTGATGGGTACATTGTTGATCGATGTTGGTGTTGGTTTTGGCATACGAAAACTCCTTCAAGGACGTATATCTGCCGCATAATTATGGTAAGGATGCAGCAGGGACGCCACCCGCTCATCCATTGAGCAGGTGGGTAGATGAGTCCTTCTCTAATAGAGAACGCAGGCTTGACTTCTGCGCAAAAGAACTCCTACGATGTATCGTAGAGATGTCACTTGATGCTAGCATCATACAACACCTCCGCGTGCTCGTCGAGAGGGGGCACATAGCGGTAATACGGTGTCGGGGCACCATTTATAATTCCATGGATGTTACCCCCCTTCATATAAACAGGCGTCATAGAGATAAATGATCCCTATCAGAGAAAGGCTTTGTTATGTTCTACCATCTCGGCAAGATCGCCACCCGCTATCGCTGGTTGATCGTGGGATTGTGGATGGTGGCCGCTGCTATTGCGTTGCCCTTTGCTCCCCAGGCCAGCCAGGTCCTGCAATCTGGTGGCTTTACTAATCCGGACGCGGAGTCGCAACTGGCCATTAATACGCTGGTTGATAAACTTCACTTCAATCTGAATGTTGTGCAGGTGATTTTTACAGGACAGCGCTATACTGCGTATGATCCGCACTTTGTTCAGGAGACACAGCAGGCATTAGCAAAAGTGCAGAACTGGTCAGAGGTTTCTCAAATCATCTCATTTACGGACAATTCACGCCAGATCTCGCTTGATCGTAAGGCGGCATATGTCAATGTATTTCTGAAATCGAGTACAGAGAATACATCAGTGTTGCCAGCTCTGGAGCAACGCTTGCAAAAGGTGCCTGACCTCAAGTATAGCGTCGGCGGCGGTGCTGTCTTTTATCAAGATATTCAGACGGTGAGCGAAAATGATCTGCGACGTGCGGAGATGCTGGCTTTTCCATTTGCTTTGATCGCGCTCCTCTTTGTATTTCGCTCCGTTATCGCCGCTATTCTCCCGGCCCTGGTTGGTGGCTGTGCCGTAATAGTGACGCTGGCCTTGATCTTTGCTCTGGGGTATGTGACGCCGCTCTCCATTTTTGTGCTGAATATTACGACGCTCTTTGGGCTGGGCCTGGGCGTGGACTATTCGCTCTTTATAGTGAGTCGCTTCCGTGAGGAGATCGCACATGGTCGCAGCATAGAAGAGGCCATCGCTGTGACCGTTGCGACTGCTGGACGCGCTGTGGCCTTTTCGGGTCTGACGGTCTCGATTGGCCTCTTTGGTCTAACCTTCTTCCGCATTAATATGCTGCACTCGGTCGGACTCGGTGGCATGCTGGTAGTACTGCTGGCTGTGCTGGCGGCCCTGACGCTGCTCCCAGCGATGCTGGCGATTATCGGTCTGCGCGTCAATGCGCTCCCTGTGCGCTTACCACGCCTGGGCAGACGTGCGGCGGTGGTCGAGAATGGAGCCGCCGACCCACATCATGGCTTCTGGTATCGCCTCTCGCAGGTCGTGATGCGCTATCCCGTACGTGTCTTTTTACCTGTACTACTGCTGCTGATCAGCTTTGGCCTGCCCTTCCTGGGTGTACGCTTCTCAGCGCCGGACGCCTCAATCCTGCCCAAAAATGTTCCATCGCGTGCAGCGTATGATCTGCTACAAACACGTTTCAATAATAGTGATACGACCCCGGTCCTGCTGGCAGTCCAGACAACGGGTAGCGCGTTGACAGATGCAAATATACAGAATTTATACGCATACGCCAGACGCATCCAGGCTGATCCGCGCGTGGAGCGGGTGGATAGCATTGTCAGTGCCGATTCGCGCTTTAATCTGGACCAATATCGCTTTATGTATACTCATCCGCAGTTGATCGCCGATCCCTATGTCGGGGCACTGCTCAAGACGACAGTGGCGGGCAATACGGTGTTGGTGCAGGTCATTAGCAAATATAGCATGCTTGATGCTCGTTCAGAAGGATTGGTGCAGACGATCCGCAACACGCAACCTGGACACGGTATCACTGTACTGGTCGATGGCGGTACGGCGGCTAATATCGATTATGTAGACTCGCTCTACTCCGATTTCCCGATTGCGCTGCTGGTCATTTCGCTGATCACCTTCTTCGTCCTGTTCTTTCTGTTCCGTTCAATCGTCCTGCCACTCAAAGCGATCCTGATGAATATCCTGTCGATCCTTGCCAGTTATGGCGCGCTGGTCGTGATATTCCAGGATGGATTTCTGCACCAGGTGCTTGGTTTTACGCCGCTGGGCTTTGTGGAGGCTTCAAGCCCCATTCTGCTCTTCTGTACCTTGTTTGGCCTGTCGATGGATTACGAAGTGTTTCTCCTCTCGCGTGTGCAGGAGGCATTCTGGCAGACGGGCGATAACAGGCGTGCGGTGGCGTTAGGATTGCAGCGTAGCGGTGGTATTATTACCAGTGCGGCGGTGATCGTGATTGTCGTGGCGGCCTGTTTTGCGACTGCGGATATGATCCTGGTGAAGGCGCTTGGTCTGGGTATGGCGCTGGCGGTCTTTCTCGATGCCTCGTTGGTGCGTGGGCTGCTCGTTCCGGCGACGATGCGCCTGCTTGGTGATTGGAACTGGTGGCTACCCTTTGTGGGTGTACAGCGCCATCCGCCTGCGCTGGCAGAATATCTTGTCGCGGAGGAGCATACAGCAGAGCAGCCTATAGTGGACGCTCAGGATCAGGATCTACATATCGGAGGGAAAAAATGAGTAGTCGCTTGAAAAACAGGACGCTAACGGTTGTATTCTCTATGCTGGCACTTTTATTGACTGCCTGTGGCTTTCCAGGCGTGGTCTCCACCTCGGCGCAGTTGCCCCAGGCGAGTACGACACCTCAAACAGCCAATCTGCCACCAATCCGTTTGCCGCAGGATGAAGCATCACACAAGGATCTGACCGAGTGGTGGTATTATACGGGCCATTTGAATGCGACCGCTGGCGGGAAGGCCCATCATTACGGTTTTGAGATGGTCATTTTCCAGGCTCTACGCAGCAATCTGCCGCCGATCTATGTCGGACACTTTGCCATAACCGATGTGACGCGTGGCGAATTTCACTATGATCAACGTCGCCTGACCGAGCCGGACGCCGTGATCCCCAATGGAACCTCCACAAAGGGCATCAACGTCAGTGTGGGAGATTGGACTATTCAGGGTCTCAACGGCCATGATCAGCTCGCCGCCTGGATGAAGGGGTATACGATGATGCTCAACCTGACGAGCCTCAAAGCGGCGACCCTCCACAATGGCAATGGGCTGATCACCTATGGGATAGGTGGTTTCTCCTACTATTATTCGCGCACACGCATGGCCGTTGCTGGCACGCTTATTGACCATAACCAGGCATTGCAGGTCACTGGCGAGGCGTGGATGGATCATCAATGGGGTAATTTCCTTGCGGTAGGTGGTGGTGGCTGGGACTGGTATAGCATCCAATTGAAGAACGACACTGAAATGATGATCTATTACATTCGGGATGCGCAAGGTAAGGTATTGACGACCTACATTGGATATATCGATGCAAATGCTGTTGACCATCTCATTCCAGCCAGCGCAATCACTTCGACCGTACTTGATCATTGGACCAGTCCGCAAACGGGAATTACCTATCCGTCTGGTTGGCGGCTTGGGATCGATGATCGCCAGTTGCAGGCGACGCTCACGCTCATTCCGCAGTTGAAAAACCAGGAGCTGGTTGTAACGCAATCCACTGGCAACATCTACTGGGAAGGCGCAGTGAATATTGCTGGACAGGTTGCGGGCAAAAGTATCAGCGGCGCGGGCTATGTGGAATTGACGGGCTATACCAAATAAGACGTGTTATGGTATCCAACACGGGATTATAACACGGGTTTATAAACCCGCCGTGTGCCGCCAATCCCACGTTTCCTATGGTTTGGATATGTGCCCCGTACAATGGTTTGACGTTATTTTATCCGTGGTCGTGACAAATGTGACCTCTATCATTTTTGGTTTAGATGATCTATAATGGGTGAATAAATGCAGATATTGGGGATTACATGAAAGAACAACAGAAACGTTTGCGACCCTCGAAACAACCTGCCATTCCAGGCTGGCAGAGGGCGTGCACGTCTCTGGGCTTGCTCTTTCTCTTGTTCCTCAGCATTATTGCCTCGCCGATCCTGGCCCTCCTCTCGTTTAGCGCAAACCTGCCGACTGCCAATATCGCCCGTGTAGAGGATACCGACACACCGCTATACAGTTATGACAAACAGGCGCTCGTGGCGGTGAGCAGTGGGCAGGACCCTGGCAGAGCAAAGTTACGGACCTTGCTGGCAAATATTCCCCTGGCGAATAGCGCGACAAGTCTGCGCATACCGAACTACCAGGAAGATCGAGCGATCCGCGAAGCTGTCTTCGCACGCAATGAGCAATGGCAACATATGCTGAACACGCAAGTAGTGTATTATGTCGCCTCAAATCAAATGCAGGTCTATTTTGGTCATCCAGGTCAATTGCAACCAGGCAGCCAAGCGAATGCATTGCTGGCCGAGCAAAGTGAGCGTACGATAGTGACGGCGCGTATTGTGCTTGGGTTGTGGAGTAGCAGGCGCAACGATCCGCGCTACTCTCAGAATGGCAGTGTCGTCATACGTGCGGACGAGGTGCTTGCATGGCGTGGTGTGCAGAAGCATCAGCGTACGGCCTATGCCGGGTCTACGAAGCGTTTCAGCGATGGCTATCAGGAGAAGCATAAGCAGCAGGTAGCACAGGACCTTGCAATTCTGCAACAGTATTATCTACGTGGACAGCATACCGTCGTTACGCAGGGTAAGATGCTGCGCTTGCCAGTGGACAGCCCCTATCTCTATATTGCCACGATAGAGGGAGCGACCAGTAATGGCTATCTTGTCTCTCCTGGCAACTGGATCGATGATTATCAAACTTATCAGCATACGTTTCTGGTAGAGGTGAGCCGCAAGATCTTCCAGCTCAATCCTCAGAACGATCAACTGGCCTTACACATGGGATTGTACCTGAGCGAACGGTGGCGGCAGCAAGCACGTAGTGGTCAGTACAAAGAGCCGTTGGTGATGGCGGATCTCCTGGAAGCCAGCATGATCTCCGTGGATAAGGCCAATCTCACGTCCCGTTTTGCGCCCCGTGTTGAGGCGGCTTTACAGAAGCTATATGTGCAAGGCATTTTGGGTGCGGCCCCTATTTGCTTGTCGTGTGTGGATCGGACGAAGGCGCAGTGGGGAAAGGACTGGTTGGCGGCTTATTGGAGTATTGTGCCACCAGAATAGGACCCCACTCTGGTTGGTTGAACTCCCCACGCCGGTCAGTGGAAAACCCCACGCCAGTCGGTTGAATATCCCCGCTCAAATTCTCTCCAGTAATAGCCAGAAATACCCCTATTATACTGCCTTTTGACTGGCTAAGATGTGCTCACAACTACATCTTTACCAGTCAAAAAGGAGTCCTTTTCTTATGTGGAATCGCATACGTAGCATCTGGACCGTCAAGGATCTACGCAACAAAATCCTCTTCACACTGTGCATGCTCCTGGTATATCGTGTGCTTGCCAGCATCTCCGTTCCCTTGACAGCCGTGCAGCAGTTGAGGCTCACGCAACTCTTCGCCAGCAATGGGGATAATGGCCTGGGTCAACTGCTTGGCCTGTTGGATGCCTTCTCCGGTGGCTCGTTACAGACCTTCTCGATTGCCTCATTGGGCGTCTATCCCTATATCACCGCGACGATCGTTATGCAACTGCTGGGGCAGATCATTCCGGCGTTGCGCGATATGCAAAAAGAGGGTGGCGAGGAAGGACGGCGCAAGTTCTCACAGATCACACGCCTGGTGGCTGTTCCGTTGGCTCTGTTGCAGGCATTCTCGCAGCTTGCCATCTTTGTGAATGCGCACGTTCTCGATGCTAGCGATATCAATCTCTTAAGCCCCAACTGGCTGAATGTGCTGACGCTGCTACTGACGCTCACGGCTGGCACAATGATCCTGGTCTGGTTCGGAGAATTAATTACGGAGTATGGCCTCGGCAACGGCACATCGCTGATCATATTCGCTGGCATCGTCAGTACACTGCCAGGTTGGATAAAACAGTTCATCGTGACAATCACAGCGGCGGGCAATACCAGCGGTATCGTGAGCATTGTAATCTTTAGCGTCGTGGGCATATTGATGATGGTGGGGATGGTCTATCTGTATCAGGGCCAGCGTCGCATTGCCGTCAAGTATCCGACGAAGCGCCAGGTGGGTCGTGGGATGGTGATTGGTTCATCCCAGACGACCTATATTCCGATGCAGGTGAACAGCGCCGGGATGGTGCCGCTCATCTTCGCTAATTCTCTTTTACTGCTGCCGACGCTCGTATCGCGCTATCTATCTACAAGCACCATTACGTGGCTGGCAGGTGGTGCCCAATGGGTTGTGACGTACCTTGCCAATACCACACTCTGGAGCTACTGGCTGGCATACTTTGTGCTGGTCGTGGGATTTACCTATATGTATGCCTACATGCAGTGGGAGCAGCAGAATATTCCTGAGACCCTACAGAAGCAGGGAGCCTACGTAAGTAGCTATCGTCCAGGTGAGCCGACGCGTAGGTATCTGTTGACCATTCTGAGTCGTCTGACGCTGGTGGGTGCGTTATGTCTGGGTCTTGCTGCCGTGTTGCCGTTTCTCGTCCAGGTAGGAGGCGTGCAGTTATTGAGCACGACGAAGGTCTTAATTACGGTCGGAGTTGTGCTAGATACGATGCGTCAATTCGATGCACAGATGGTGATGCGTAATTATGCAGGATTTTTATAGAGCTTGCCTGGTGGTATGCCCATTCAGTAACGTCTACCCCTTAAAAGACAATTGTGATATCATGTGAGGAGTAGTGGAGGATAGAAAGGAAGCCTTTTGAGCACAGCAACGCTTATTCAGATCTACTATTTTATGCGCCTCACGCGTGCGATAGAGGACCGGGTGCGCACACTCTTTTTACAGGGGCGTATCGCAGGTGGGGTGTATACAGCGCAAGGGCATGAGGCGACAACCGTTGGGGCAGCAATGGCGCTGGGCGATGGTGACTGCATTGTTCCGCAGCATCGAGATCTGGGGATGCACCTCGTACGGGGAGTCGACCCGCGTGCGATAATGTGTCAATGGTTGGCACGCGGCAACTCGCCAACGTTGGGACGGGATGGACAATTGCACATTGGGGATATGCAGCACGGCATTGTGCCGATGATCAGCCTGTTGGGCGAATCGCTGCCCGTAGCCTGTGGTGTGGCATTGACGATGAAGATACGCAAACATCCACACGTTGTCCTGGCCTCCTGCGGCGATGGCGCAACCAGTACCGGCGCATTTCACGAGGCAATCAACCTGGCATCCGTGCAAACGCTGCCCATGGTCTTGCTGATTGAGAACAATGGTTATGCCTACTCGACCCCTACCACCAGGCAGTTCGCTATTTCACATCTTTCCGAACGTGCACACTCGTATGGCATACCGGGCCATAGTGTTGATGGCAATGATGTATTAGCGGTCTTTCAGGCCGTCGAGCAAGCCGTTGAACGAGCCAGAAGTGGGCAGGGACCGAGCATTATCGAGTGCCAGACATTCCGTGTGCGTGGTCATTCTGAAGCGGATAGAGCCGACTACGTGCCACGCGAGTTGCGCGAAGAATGGTTGCAGAAAGATCCTATTACACACTTTGAGGACTATCTAGTACAGGAACGCATCCTGACAGGTTCACAGAAAAGCGAGATTGAAGCACGGATCCGCGAGGTGGTCGACGATGCTGTACGTTTTGCCGAGCAGAGTCCCGAACCGGACGATGCAACCGTTGCCGATTATGTCTTTGCGCCCGCTGGACCAATTGCGATTATTGGCGAAGCTGGTGCGAGTAATCCTCACTACATCAATGCGCTCGATAGCCGTACGAGTCAGCCATTTACGGTCATAAGCAGGGCACAGGAGGTCGTCGTACCCCGATGAATGGAAAAAAAGTAACCTATCTAGAAGCGATCAGTGAAGCTATTCGCGAAGAGATGCGTCGTGATGAAGCTGTCTTCCTGCTGGGCGAAGATGTTGGTGCGTACGGTGGTGCCTTCAAGATCAGCGCGGGCCTGTTAGAAGAATTCGGTGCGGAACGCGTGATCGATACGCCTATGGCTGAGGCTGCTATCATTGGTTCAGCCGTCGGCGCGGCCCTGATGGGGATGCGCCCGATCGCCGAGATGCAGTTTATTGACTTCATCGCATGCGGCTTTGACCAGATCATCAACATGGCGGCGAAGATGTATTGGCGCGTAGGCATGCCTGTTCCAATCGTTATTCGTGGCCCATCCGGTGGTGGCACAAAAGGTGGCCCATTCCATTCTGCCAGCCCGGAAGCCTGGTTCTTCCACACGCCGGGTATCAAGGTCGTGATCCCTTCAACCGCATATGATGCCAAGGGTTTATTGAAAGCGGCCATTCGTGACAATAATCCCGTGCTGTACCTGGAGCACAAATTGCTGTATCGCCTGCCGGAACTGCGCGAAGAGCTACCGACCGAAGATTATATTGTGCCGCTGGGCAAGGCGATTATCCGGCGCGATGGCGAGGATATGACCCTGTTGACCTATGGCGCGATGGTGCATCAGTGCATGCGTGCGGCCCAGATCCTGGAGCGCGAGGACGATCTGGAGGTTGAAGTGTTGGATCTGCGTAGTATCGCGCCATTGGATCGCGAAGCGATTCAGGAATCGGTCAAGCGCACCAACAAAGTCCTGATCGTGCACGAAGACACGTTGACGGGCGGGATCGGGGCCGAGCTTTCAGCCATGCTAGCCGAAGACCTCTTTGAGCATCTGGATGGACCAATTACCCGTGTGGCGGCCCCGGATGTGCCCTTTCCCTATGCGCCACAATTGGAAGCTGCCTACCTGCCGAACTCTGAGAAGATCGTCAGTGCGGCGCGACAACTTGCAGCCTATTAAAGTTATAATGGTACCACCATAGTCCCCAGGAGTGCAAACCGTGAGTATCGAGGGTGAGAACATCCCACCCGATGTCACCCGTATTCATCTCGTGTTTCTCGCCATGCAATAACAGAGAGAGAGGAAGCGATGCAACATATCCAGATCGGAGGGTCCATACAACATCCTGAGCCTCTTCGCCTCTTTCTGGTCTTAGAGGCGCGGTTCAGAGCACGTCATTTGCCAGCGAAAGGGGATGACCCATGCTTTTGACAAAAAAGATCAGGGTGGAGGTCAGTCCACAAGACGCAGCAACCCTGGAATGGATGCAAGGAAAGTGCAGGGGGTTGTATAATTGGTGGGCGATGCGTCTACGGGATGGGGAGAGGTGGCCTGGATGGCAAGAAGCTCATCTTACCCACAGGAGGTGGCAACAAGCATGGCCCAAAGCTCTATCCTGATATCGTGGCTACCCTGATGGAGGAAGCCCCCACTGACTATAAGGAAGTCGCGATCTCTCGAGATGCGCGAGAGTACTACTATGCCTCCTTTGTCGTGGAGGTGGCAGAAGAGCAACACGAGCAGGACGGTATTCTTGCCATTGATCTGGGCATCAAGACATTGGCGACGGGTGTCAACGAACAAGGCCGCATGTACCATATCGGTGGCTTTCGGGGGCATCGGTGGTATAATAAACGCCTAGATCGTATTCGCTCGAAGCGGGATCGTTGCAAGAAAGGATCGCGTCGGTACAAGCGCTTGAGCCAGGTGTACCAACGGGTGTCAGAACAAAAGCGCAACAAACAACGTGACAGTCTGCACAAAGCATCGCATCTCATCGCGCACAAAACGGTTGAGAGAACCATTGTGATCGGTGATCTTTCCCAGCGGCAGATGGTCACGAACGCACACAAAGAGCGCAACAAGCATCTGAATAGAGCCGTGTACAATGATTGGTTGCTCTATACTTTCGTGCGGATGCTCACGTACAAATGCGTGCGCTATGGGAAAGAACTGGTGATCCTAGATGAAAGGGATACGTCGAAAACTTGTAGTGGCTGTGGGCGCAAGCAAGCCATGCCACTGTGGAAACGAACGTATCACTGTCCCAATGAGGACTGTCGCTTGGTGATGGACCGTGATGAAAACAGCGCGGTCAATATTCTCAAGCGGTATCTTGCCCGGCGAGGGCCACACACGGGCGATCCCGTGCGGTGCGCGGAAGTTTTCACCGCAATTGAACATGTAAACACACGTGAACATGTTTAGAAAGGCAGTGTTAGTATGCCAACGCCTGTAAAAATGCCACGCCTGGGCGAATCTGTCGCGGAAGGAACCGTGGGAGCGTGGCTCAAACAAGAAGGTGATTATGTGGAGAAGGATGAGTCATTAGCGGAGATCATTACCGATAAGATCAACGCCGAACTACCATCGCCCTTCGCAGGTCGCCTGGCAAAGATCCTTGTCAATGTCGACGAAACCGTTGCAGTTGGCGTTGATATCGCGCTGATTGAGGAGAGCGCGGATGTATCTTCATCTCCACCTGTTCATGCCGCACCCGGACCAGATGCCGCACCCGTAAATACTATAGCGCAGGCCGCAACCCCTGTTCTGGAAGAAAGAACTCCTGTATCCGTTGGGAGCAGCAATGCCCAACAGGTCTCCACCGAAGAGGAGCGCCAACGTATTTCTCCCCTGGCAAGACGCCTGGCGCGTGAGCACGGGATCGACCTTAACACCATTGAAGGAACAGGCGCGAATGGACGTGTGCGCAAAGAAGATATTCTCGCCTATATTGCGCAATCTTCCCTATCCTCCGTTCAGGCAGCACCTCTTGTAACCGCTCCGATCGCACAGCCCTCCCATGCATCCACTCTTGCTGAGCCTATCTCTTCTGCAGATGAAGAGGTCACGACACCCAGTCGTATGCGGTTGGCGATTGCCGAGCATATGGTACGTAGCAAGCACACGTCTCCTCATGCAACCACGATGGTAGAGGTTGATATGACTAATATCGCGAAATGGTTGGAGAAGAGCAAAGAGGGATTTAAGCAGCGCGAGGGCTATGGTATCAGCTTTGTGCCCTTTGTCATCAAGGCGGTCTGCGAGGGCATTCGTAAGTATCCTTTAATCAATTCAACGTGGACACAGGATAATAAGATTATCATCAAGAAGCGTATTCATATGGGGATCGCGGTTTCCACGGATATGGGATTGGTTGTGCCAACGGTCTATGATGCCGACCAATACAATCTGGCGGGTCTGGCGCGGCAGGTGAATACATTGGCACAGCGTGCACGGGCCAACAAGCTGACGATACAGGATATGCAAAACAGCACATTTGTTGTCAATAACCCCGGTGTTTTTGGTACAATACTATCGGTACCAATTATTAATCAGCCGCACGCAGGAATTCTCAGCATGGATGCAGTTGTGAAGCGAGCCGTTGTGATCGAAGACGACGCAATTGCCGTACGTTCTATGATGTACCTGTGTCTCTCCTTCGATCACCGTATTCTGGATGGCGCAGGTGCTGCCGGGTTCTTGCAAGCCGTGCGCACAAAATTGCAGAGCTACACGCGTGAAATCGACCCGTATGCATAGGGGTCCTGTTGCGATTTAACATGTGTACCAACGTAACGTCTATATATCATAAGGGAAAAGACCATGACCACGATCATACCGGAACGGCGTCCAGAATGGCTGAAAGTTCGCGCACCAGCAGGCGAGAACTATAGAGACTTGAAGCAATTGATGCGCGGCCAATCGCTGCACACCGTTTGTGAGGAGGCGCGTTGCCCAAATATCGGTGAGTGTTGGGGTCATAAGACGGCAACCTTTATGATATTGGGACGTGTCTGCACGAGGAGTTGTGGTTTTTGCGCCGTAGAGACCGGGCGACCGCTTGGCCTTGACTGGGAGGAACCGAAGCGTGTTGCCGAGGCGGCCCAAAAGATGGGTCTGCGGCATGCCGTAGTAACCTCGGTGAACCGTGATGAGCTTACCGATGGCGGCGCGGCAGTCTTCGCGGCAACCATCCGCTGGATTCGGCGTCTGAATCCGGGCTGTCGCGTAGAGGTGTTAACGCCAGACTTCAAAGGTGTACAGGATGCGTTACGTGTGGTTATTGATGCAAAACCTGATGTGTTTAATCATAATGTCGAGACGGTACCCAGGTTATATAAACAGGTGCGTCCACAGGCCGTGTATCAGCGTTCGTTGCAGGTATTAAAGTCGGCCAAAGAAATGAATCCAGCGGCCTCCACGAAATCCGGTTTTATGTTAGGGCTTGGCGAAACATGGGACGAGGTGATCACCGTCATGCGTGATATGCGAGCGCACGATGTGGATATTCTGACGATTGGACAATACTTGCGGCCATCGTTTCAACACTTACCAATTCAGCGTTATGTCCCCCTTGAAGAGTTTGCTGCATTAAAGGTTGAGGGCAAGAAAATGGGTTTCCGGCACGTGGAGTCGGGTCCGTTTGTACGTAGTTCGTATCATGCCCATGAGCAGGCAGATGGCGCAAAAAGCGAGGAGCAGAATAATAGGGAGTAAGATGAACATTGAAAATACGTATTAATAATACTGATATAGCGTATGACGATCATGGTATAGGGCAGCCGATCATCTTTTTGCATGCATTTCCTCTCAATCGTAGCATGTGGCAGGGTCAGGTTGCGGCACTACTCAATGAACAGCGCTTTCGCCTGGTCGCGCTCGACTGGCGTGGTTTTGGCGAAAGCGAGAGCGCCACGTCGCTGTCCACTATGGAACTCCTGGCCGATGATGTCGCGGCCTTGATGGATGCGCTTGGTATGCAGCAAGCTATTCTCTGCGGCCTTTCCCTGGGAGGCTATGTCGCGTTTGCTTTTTTGCACAAGTATCCTGAACGTGTGCAAGGGTTGATACTCGCTGATACGAAACCTGCCGCAGACACCGAAGAAGGGAAAGCAAACCGCGAGCGCATAGCCCAACTGGCAGAAGCTGAGGGACCGGGTGCCGTTGTCGATCTGCAAATGTCAAAATTGCTCTCCGATTATACGCGCCAGCATCATCCTGAAGTCGAGATACAGGTGCGACGTATAGCAGAAGCTGCAACTGGAAGCGGCATCGCAGCCGTTTCACGTGGTATGGCGCAAAGAAGTGATACCAACGAACTACTCGCCCGGATCTCCGTTCCCACCCTTGTGCTCGTCGGTGAGCACGATACGCTAACCCCTCCAACCGTGGCACAGGAGTATGCGGGGCATATTCCAGGATCCCAACTCGTCGTTATTCCACAGTCAGGCCATCTCTCAAATCTGGAACAACCAGAAGCATTTTTCGCGGCACTACACCATTTTTTACTGGCATCTTTTTAGATCACCTTGTGCACTTGCCTTGCTCACAGCAGGCGTAGAGACTTCTTTGCTTCATGGGTAGAAATATATCTATTTATGGTGAGGTATAGAGGGGAGAGAACATGGAACGACCGCAACCGTCGCATGGGGGACATCAGCCCGTTGTGCTGGTGGTGGACGATAACCCAGCCATTCGGGATATGGTATCCTGGGCGCTTGAACTTGACGGGTACGAGCCGGCGGAGGCATCTGAGGGGCAGGAGGCGCTTGATTGGATAGACAGTGCCTTGCGTGAGGGACGTTATCCTTCTGTGATTCTGTTGGATCTTGCGATGCCTGGCATGGACGGCCTGTCTTTCTTGAAACGGTTGTATCAGCAATGGGAGGTAGTGCATCCCATGCCAGCCGTTGTGGTTATTACGGCTGGCACCGATAGTCCGGATGCGGAAGCTTTAGGCGTGCAGCAGGTGATTGTCAAGCCATTTCATGTGCGAGACCTGCTCGATGTTGTACGTATGTTGACGCTGAAAGTGTAGTACATTGCCCCCTTTAACATTTCCAGATTGCCGTAACATTTGTTTTTGAACCAACAAAGACAAATGTTCCCATCTTCGTACAATTATCAAAGACAGTAAGCTGAATATGCACAGCCTGGCCTGGTGCAATGGTGCCATTAGAAGGATTAAAGGATGTGCCCACCCCAATACTATAGGTGTACCAGTTCTGGCCGGTACCAGCAGCAGCGCCTAAAGACAGGGTCACGGCACAGGTATAGGAGTTATTGCTGTGGGTACAGTTTGTTGCGTTAAGGACGGCTGGAGCAACTGAGAGCGTCGTTTTGGGCGCGGTTGTAGCTGTCGGTTGGAGTGTTGGTGCAGGCGGTGGAGGCTGTTTAGTTGGTTTGGGTTGTGGCGGTTGCACTTGCCGCGTTGGCTGTGCGGGTATCGTAATCCGATTCGTCGATTTTGTGGGGGCAGGAGTCGCACGAGCTGGTATCGCTGTTTTCCCACTTTGTGCGGTTTGAGATGTTATTGCGGATCCTGTTCCGGTCGACCCTTTATTTCCTTGCTGAGTGCGGGATGGGGAAAATGCGAAGGCCATGCCAGCAACAACCATTGCAATGAGCACAAGGCTAGCAATTAACAGGAATGGCCAGAGCTTCTTGCGTTTTTTGGGAGAGGTAAAAGGAACGACGAGGCTTCCGTTTACCAGAGGGAGTGTGGAAAAGTGTGCCAGCGATGGAAAGGTATTTCTCAAGAATGTGTTTTTCGCGGTGAACTGTATAAGGGTGGTTGCACCCGTCGTTGCAGCCTTCAGGCCAGGAAACAGTGGACCAACATTCTTCTGTACAGGGATAGCTGATTGCTTACTTTCCTCTTGCGCGTCATCGGGCACAATCAATGTGCCTGGGATACCCAATGCTTTGATGAATTCCATAACACTTTTATAGCGCTGCGATGGTTCTTTCGCCATGGCCTTCAGAATAGCCTGCTCAATACGTCTGGGTAGAGCAGGATTCAACTTTGTTGGAGCGATCAGTGTTCTCGTTTTATAAAGTGTACCAGGCTGTTTGACTGATGGAGTCGTAAAAGGTTTACGGCCAGTGAACATTTCGTATGCGATGCTACCTAGCGAGTATTGATCGTTTTCCTTCGTATTGACGCCTTCGAGCTGTTCGGCGGACATATACGCGAGTCCATGGGGAGGCGTAGCAGAGAAGTTATCAGGCGAAGAGAGAGATGCGAATTTGAAATCGGCCAGTAATGCATTCCCCTTACTACTAAAAAGGATGTTTTGTGGTTTGAGATTGCCATGGATTCTATTCGCTTGATGTGCGTAATAAAGAGCCTGTCCCACCTGAGAAAGGATCGAGATCGCTTCATTTTGAGCCATTGGTTCGGGTGCCCCGTGCTGTAGCCGATCGTGAAGAGAACCGTTGGGTGCATACTCACTTATAATGTATGGTGTTCCTTTAAGGATAGATGCAGATAAAATGGGAAGAATATAAGGATGCCTCAACTGCTTCAGTGTGTTGACCTCCTGCAGAAAGTTCTCTTTATCTTCCCTGGATAGGATGCTAACGGCGTAGATCTGTTTGATCGCTGCATTATGTCTATCAGGAGAAATGCTCTCGCCCAAAAAGACACGGCTAGACGTACTGGAAGCAAGTTCCAGTGAAATAGAATAACCGCTGATATATTTGCCTGCATAGCTATTATTTTTAAGCATGAACAGAGCCTCTCTACTAAAAAACGAAGAGGGAGGTCCCGCGCTTCCCTGCCAGTACACACCCCCGCATGTGGGTATATTACAAGGGTAGCAAGTATATAACATGTCTGTCAATGTAGTAGCTCGACTGGATATCTCAGGTCCTCCTGCATTTCATAGAATGAACTTTTCATTGAAAATCAAAAAAACAGCACAAATTGGTAATAATTCACCTGGTTTTCCATTATTTACATGAAAAATACATATATAAAACTATTTTTGTCCCCAAAATCTCTCATTTTATGTGCATTGACCCTTTTGATTGAAGAAATTGCTTTCTCTTCTCTCATCGATCATCTGGTTAAGATTTCCCTATTCCAGTTGTACTTTCTTAACCAGAATAGGTTTACTAGGCGTCAGGGATAAACTTTAAGGCTTCTGAGCAGGTGTCTCACTATATATCACTGTGTAAAGCCATAACTTTTACCGCTTGCAAGCTTTTAAGGCAAATGGGTTTTTGTGCGTTTATCTCATCATAATCGATAGCTCTATTAGCTCCAGTTGACAGCTCCTACATATACATCACTAGTAATAGTGCTTCCATTTGGACTATTAAACTGGATACCAATCTGTTTGGGTGGACCTTTGATATCCTCTGGGAGTGTGTAGGTCAGGTGAACCCAGCTGCCAGCGGTCAACGTTGTCATCGAGGAGGAATGCCACTGGTTATTGTTATCTGCGATAACATTTTAGCCGCCATGCTCACCGAATTACTGGCGATATAGACATCGGCGCTGAGCGTCTGGCCTGCCTGAGGGTACGAGCTCAGGCCGGAGGCATCTACAGAGATTGAGGGATAATCGCCATTATTGAGGGCACCAATAGCTACGTGCAATGCGTTTTTGCCGTTCTGACC
>JACDAE010000777.1 GCA_013695595.1 Ktedonobacteraceae bacterium
GGAAATACGCGCAAGCGGAGCCGTTGTATGTGCGAGCCCTGGCGATCAGAGAGCAGGAGTTGGGAGCCCAGCATCCCGATACCGCAAGCAGCCTCAACAATCTGGCGGAACTCTATAGGAACCAGGGGAAATACGCGCAAGCGGAGCCGTTGTATGTGCGAGCCCTGGCGATCTGTGAGAGCGTCCTGGGTCAAGACCATCCTAGCACTCAAACCGTTCGTGCAAATTACGCATCCCTCCTCCAGACAATGAGGCACGATGGAGAAACAACGTAGCGAGGGGAAGCCTTCTCATCTCGCTTCATAGGCTTCCAATCGTCCTAGCCTAGTCAATTGGAAACGTGTGTAATACCCTCGTTTTTTCTACTCATCCATTCACGCTCCCCAAACCCATCCTGAAAGGCCAAATTCGTGTTCACATTGCCATCTGAAAATCAACATCCCAAAACATGCGTAACAAGATGAGTTATTGTACTCTAACCCCTTATTGCAATACCAGTTCTACAATACGATACCAAATGGTCAAATTGACACTTTATAGACCTCAAAGAGCATGTTTGGCTCACGAGTGATCGTTATGTGAAGACTGGTACATGCGTGCAAAATGTTCTTGCACCAATCGATGAGTGAACATATATCCCCCTCCTACTTTTCGTATCAGCGCATACTCTGATGCAGAATTGAGGAAACGGACATAGTTAGCAGGCATAGACCCGGCACGCCAGAGGTACCTGCGCAGCACATAATGTTCAATCCAGGCGCTTCCACCATGAGCAAATGTAAAGATCACAAAGAATATGATTGTAAGCATCACTGCGAATGCTAGCCCCATGACTGACCATTTAGGGAGTTGTCCGATAAGGCCAAAGCCGACTGCACAGGCAAGGCCACTGGCAATTCCTCCGATTGGAGCAAAAAAACAGGCACCCAGCAAAGCATTTCGACCAGAACGAGAGATGCCCTCATTCGGTTTTGTATGTTGATCCTCTGGTAACATATTACTCGACCATCCGCTTTGGAGCATACTGGTGAGGATGGCAGCGATGCCAACGATCAGTCCACTGATACTGCCGAAGACAAGACCATAATGGATTCCGTAGCCGATATTGGAAAAAAAGAGACTGCTGATACTTGCAATCACCCCACTGACGCTGAGGCTGGTAATGAGCGTTACAATTAAGCTTTTACTGCTATTTTTCCCCATATCTTGAGTCATGTGAACCCATGACCAGGTGACCATCTCAGCGGGCTTGATGGTCTGTGCGAGAGATGAGAATAAATTAGTTCCACCACCAAAGCCATACGCAAAGAAAAAGAAGAGGACAACAACGCAACTGTAAATCAAGGTAGATTTATAGCTCACCTGGAGCAATACTTCGACGACCATGAAACTGAGTCCCGCGCCTACACCTAAAATGAGGCCATCAATCAATCTATCAGAGAATGATGCCTTTTCCGTTATTGTTTGTTGCTCATTCCGTAATCCTACACCTAACCCACGCATTAATCCTACTAAGATTCCTAGAAAGAATCCGATTCCCAGGCCGTAGGAAATGCCGTGTTGAAGTCCACCAGAGAGAGTGAAGAAGAGAATTCCCAATACGCTAACGGGAACTCCCAGCTTGAGTCCAGCAAGCAATCCGCTCAAAAGACCATGTCGAATTGCTCGTGGAGTAATGACAGGAAGAGATGAGCTTCCCACCAGAATGGTGACAAGCCAGATTACAATGCCAAGAATGATAACGAGGCTGGCTCCACCTTGACTTCCTCCCCCAATTCCTGGTGACATCCACCCCATCATGCTATTGCCAGCTCCACCTCCGAACAAGCCAAGTATCCCATTTCCTGAGCCAACAATTCCATTCTTTAACCCACCCTTCAACCACGCAACGAGCACTCCACTAACGATACAGTGGATTATCATAACAATCCGAATAACAGTTCTCTGATACTGATGGCGTTGTTGGTTGTTTTCAATCCAATCAGGCTGCATCCGTTCGATATAAAATTCCGTTTGGTTCTGTTGAACCATCTGCCAGGCAAGCCAGGAGAGCCACTGCTTGGTCTGTTCTGGTGTATAACGAGAGTGCTGCTTTGCCTCTTTGCGAAGTAATCGTTCAACATATTGCTCAAGTACAACGGAATGTGATGATTGGAGCATTTTGACATCTTCCTGTGACATTCCTTGGAGGCTATACGCTAAAATACTCAACATAAGTGGCGTCGAGACGATTTCTTGCAGGCTCGGATCGGTTTGAAGGGCAATCCGCATTGTCGCCAGATCCTTGCTGCTCTTCGAGATATAATAGTCAATCTGCTGAAACGTCAATGGTTGGACTACTATTGCCATACCAAGCACCAGCTTTTCTCGTAAGGAGTCATAATCTGAGGTGCGACAACAGACGACCATTGGAATGAAGCCATGCTCTTGCCGATAGGTATTGATAGCTTCAACACATGCTGGCCGAGATGCTTGTCCGACCTCATCTAAGCCATCGAGCAAAGGCAACACCTGATCGCTGGCGATCCACTTTTGAGCGATCCTGAACGGCACTTGATATTTGAGATTCAATTCCTCTGCTAACCAATCGGTCAATGGAGCTTTTTTCTCCGCCCATCCAGAAAGATGGAAGATCACCGGAATGGGAAACATTTCATCAAGACGGCAACGTTCTACCAATTCTTGTGTCAACTCTAGCAACAAGGTCGTTTTCCCCGCACCCAGTTCACCGAGAATCAACAATTCTCCATCCGCCTCGTCATAGACTTCTACGATATTCTTGTTGTCTGGTACCTGTAACGTCGATATATACGGCTCTTGATTTCTCGTACGCCACAAACTGTCCACTGCATCCGGTCGTGGCAGCAGGTACAAAGAAATCAATGTATCACTAGACATGTGATCCAGAAAACCAGAGATACAACGCGATTGCACACGGTTGAGCATGCGATGACGGTTTTCGTTATCATGATGTTCGGCTGAGTGATAAGAAACCAGAGATAGTGGAAAAGGCTCTCGAAATTCCTCCTGTGGTCCATTCTTTTCAATCTGTCGATTTAATGCTATCCCGTGATCTATTGGATCGAGTTCCTGTTCTACCAGAGGTGTAACAAAACCAAGTTCTTCGGGGGTCATCTGAAAAAGTGTACAGAGGCGCGATCGATATATGAGCAAGGGTGAACGCGTACCACTTTCCCAGCTACGGACAGTTGAGGTTCCCACGGCCAGTTCTTCTGCTAATTGAGCTTGTGTCCAACTATGCTCTCGACGAGCATTCCTTAATTTCTTATTTGGTTTAATTGCTTCCATGACAAATATCTCAAATAAATCATATTTTCTAGCTCACGACGTTTTTTGGTTCCTTCTATAGGATAATACTTCTAGCTGATAAATAGCAAGGGGTCAGTTAAAAATGCTTGCCTGTTGTCAGAAAGTGACTCGAAGGCGCATTTTATGGATGGTGGTGTCATACGAGGAATACTTCTTCCTTTGAGGTTATAGAAGCCAATGGATGAGTAGGAAAAACAGACGTGTAAAATACATCTTATCAAGAGCGTTTCGCACCATTTTCCTGATCAGGCAAGCGATAGTGGGCGTCAAGGTCAACGCCTCCAACTTCAGATCCCCGATGGGTGCCCATTCCATCTGTATCTGAACCATAGGCTATGGCTTATTCCCGATGTAAATCTGTGGCGTGTGGTACAAGCTCTTCGAGTGCGCGGCATGCAGCTTTGCGAACACTCACTGATTCAGGGTCATCCAGAAGGTTCCGCAGCTTTTCAAGCGTCGCCTCAAGAACAAGAGGTGTCATCCCACTCAATCCAAAGGCAGCCCACATACGAACTTCCCAATTGGGAGCATCAAGGGATTGATCAAACCACGTGAGAATAGCTGGCTGGGGACTGTGCAGTGCCACGAGTGCCCGGACGAGCAAGACTTGCCGCAGAGGTTCTAACAGCGGTCCCACCTGCCCTGAGTTGAGCGTTTCCATCAACTCTGCCACCAGCGGCGGAAGGAGTTCTGGATGGGTTTCATAGAGCACTTCTGATGCGGCTTGACGCACTGTTCTTTCGCTCGTATTCAGTGCAGCAAGCAATGGATCTACCGGGGCGTGCTCGCCTAATTCTCCGAGCGCTGCAGCAGCATGCCAGGCATGATCTCTCGTGCGAAGGCTTGCCACGAGGGCATTTCTTCCCTCCTGCCACCCTCGCTTTGCTACGACGCGTGCGACTTGTATATCCTCCTCTTCGATAAGCGGCAACAGCCTTTTTACTGGCACGCGCTGCCCGAAATAGCCCAGTACTTCCGCCGCTCCCCGACGCGTCTCCACATCTTCTGCTTCCAATGCGGTCAGCACGGACTCAATGGGAATACACTCGCTCAAAGGTAGATGCTTACCCAACAATGCCAGCACATGTAGCGCAGCCCAACGTGCCTGAGGCAAGGGATGAGGCAGCAAGGCGAGTATCTCAGCGAGTGGTGCATCCTCGCCTAACATCGCAATCATCCTGGCTGCCATATATCCTACTGGCCACCACTCATCCTTGAGCAGATGAAGTAGTTCTTCAATGGGAAGATGCCTGGCAATCTCGTCTATCTCCACATTGGTCCCTTCGATCAAGCGTTGCAAAGCAGTCTCACGTGCCCACTCATGGTCAGCATGCAGGTTGTTCACAATGATCTCAAGAGCCGCAGGATCGCCTACGCGAACCAGTGCTTTAACCGCCGCCTGACGAATCCGTTGATCGGCGTCATCGAACAATACATGCAGAGCTGCTCCTGGCATCCGTTCACCCGAATTGGCCAGTGCCCTGACGGCCTCCAGACGGACATCAGCCTCTGCATCATGCAGTGCTTCGATCAATAGCTCAATGGGGATGGCCTCTCCCAGATTGCCGAGTGCTCTTGCTGCTGTCGCACGAATACGGGCATCCTTCGCCTGTAGCATGCTGAGAAGTTGCTCGATAGGAACCTGCTCTTTTAGCAGATCAACGAGAGAGACCGCCGCCTCACGCAGGATTTCCTCAGGGGCAGATAGCGCTTCCAGCACCGATGCGACTGGCGCACGCTTCCCAAGCGCATAGAGGACGGCTGCATGTACCATTGGATCTGGGTCAGTGAGATGTGGAAGCAAACTCTCTTGCTGGGCGTACTTCCCGACATCTGCTAACGCCCACATTGTAGTTGATCTAACCTGTACATTTGCATCATGCATTGCCAGAAACAGCGGTTCGATTGGTACATATTCATGCCATTCACGTAGGATTTCTGCTGCTGCTTTGCGCAGTGGTGTGGTATCGTGCAGCAGCATATGGATAAGCGCTTCTGCCGAGAGTTGCCCACCAGGCTCTCCATGTTGGCGGAGAGCCTCTGCGGCCTTCCTGCGCCTTTCGTCACTAGAGGAATGAAGCGCCTGGATCAGTTGTTCGAAATTCAACATAGGTTCCCTCGTGATCCAAATGATTGACAGGAGATGGAGCACCATGCGCTCTTCCTGTGCAATATATTCGGTCTTTACCCTCATAACAATGCATCGGTGATGAAGTACTCAAAGAGAACACAACTTGCAACTCGCTATCCCGTTCGAAGTGTCCCATCTCTCTCATAATGTGCTCTATCCAACATTTATCGCATAATCCAAATATCGCTCGTTATTTCTACTTATCTATTTGCCTAAATGCCTGTTCTACAATACCAATTTACCACATTCTAATATACAAAGTTACCCACCAATCTGAGAAGTTGGTGGGTAACTTTGTATGTTAGGCGCATTATCTCAGAACTTAAATCGTCATCAGATCCAATACTTGTGTGAGGAACGCACGCAACTCAGTCTCGTACATCTCGGGGTTCGCATTCCAGCATTGTGTGTGCTCCGCTTCAGCAATACGATGATACGTAATATTAGAATGGGCAGCAGCAAACGTATCACTGATTGCAATTAGTGCAGTCGTGTCATTGATACCATGAAAGAGTAATGTTGGTACTTGACTCTGTCCCTGACCCATCTGATCAAGGGCAGCGAAATGAATACCTGTGCGCATCGAGATTATCTTCTCCGTTACCCATGCGATAAACGATGGCAGAGCGTTTTTCTTGGCCAGAGCACCGAGTGTTGCATGCCAATTGAGGAGAGGTGAATCCAGTATGACTGCTTGAACGGCGCTTGCAGACGAGGAACGGTCGAGGAACGTTTCTACAATACTTCCCCCCATCGACCAGCCATAAAGGAGGAGATGTTGAGCGCCCTGGGCCAATGCATACTTGACGCTTGCCTCCAGGTCTTGCCACTCCGTATCTCCAAGGTGCGAAAGTCTATCAGCACTTGATGGAGCCCCTTTATCGTTGCGATATGTGATCGCGAGAATGGGTAAGCCAACGTCTGCGAGTGTCTTGAAGGCACGGAGACTTTGCTCGCGTGTTCCGGTCGCACCATGAACAAGAATTGCCCAGGTGCTAAGTTTGCCAGGAACAAACCATGCAGGCATGTCTCCCAGAGCACCAGGGATACGAACGTCCTCTATTGTTAATTCCAGATAGTCTCTCAGCACTCCTCCATAAACAGTTGTATTCCAGGCAACTTTCGTGTTCGATAACTCACCAGTCGAATGGATAAGCTCACGTGTGACGGTTTCGCTATTGGAGGAGAGAATAGAACCAACAATCACTTGCCCATTGACCCCAGTAATGCCAAATACTCCTGGACGCTTTGTATTCGCAGTCATTTGGAGTGTTACCGTCTTTGTGTCAATGTCTGTTATGGGAATGCGAAAAGATGGGGAATTGCCAGTGCGATGGAGAAGTCTATTTGAGATGTACCAACTGATGCCTACAATGCTGATAAGCACAAGGAGAATAAGTATGAGAAAAATAAGCTCGATAAACATGATCCGTCCTTTTAAGGAAGATAGTGTGTATGGATGAGGTGCTTTTCATCTCTGTAAGGATACCCTATCTGGAGAATTGTATGCTCTTCTACCCATACGATATTTTAAAAAGTAATTGTTCCTGTTCATTCTTATCATAGATTGCAATGGTTGTCACTAACAAAGGCCAAATGTAGCGGTACTGTAGCACTCATGTAGCGGTCATGTAGCAGTACTGTGACTTCCCTAAAGGGCTAGAACACTGCATACTTGATAGAAGAAACGAAATCATAGGGCTAGTACAGAAACACGAAACTATCTGAAAAGCAGGGGGATCCTTTCAGACAGGAAATTATATATTTTGAATAATGTATGTAGATGTTTTCTCAGGAGGAGAGAGATGAGTCAAAGGATTGATACTGAAACCTTTCACATGGCATGGGATGATGCATGGCATCGCATCGAAGTAAATAGGTATATTCTGAATCTCTCCCCAACACAATATCGTATTTTTCGTGCTTTTTTGTCCATCTCTGTGCTTGGGACACCAACCGGAGAATTAACAATTCTAGCCTATCGATCCTGTGATGATTTGCAAGAGGAGGCGGATCTGTCTCATCGCCTACTAAGCAAGCACATTAGTAAGTTAAATGCCCGTATAGTCGCAATGGGATTACAAGTACGATTCTTTCAAGCAGGATATATTCTCACGTTATCTTCCAATTTAGTGCAAAAAGTGCGAAGTGGTAAGCAAGAGATGTATCACAAATCAGAGTAACAGGATATGCGTAGCTGGCTCTTGAGTATTATCGAGGGCAATGTGTACACATGTATGCATCGCTTTCTTTGGTGTTATCCCGAGGCGGTTCCCACGAAGAGAGAAACTTTGCAATGCATTGCTCAACGATATTCTGTCACGCTGCTACAAAGGCGTGCAATCCAGAGCGTGACATGATAGGTTGCATTGTCACGCCCCTCACTTTTCGGAATATTATCAGGCAAGCGCCCTAGAAATATCACAAATGCCACTATAAGGTGTTCTACCTCTTCGCCTGTAAGAGGAAGCATTACCTGTTCCTCCTGGGATACGAGTTGTCTCGCTAGTTTTGTACCCACACTAGAAAGAATGTCGATACTCTTTTGTAGCTTTGGTGTCAATGGGAGAGACTGTAAATACTTTACATGCCCTTGAACAAGACTCACAATGCCTTGTAGTTCTTCGGTGGTAAATGGGACTCGTGGAAGCCATTCTTCTTGTTCACTCACCTTTCCCCTCTTTTCCTTGTATATTTCTTATTTGGAAGAAAAACCTTGTTCGAGGTGCTGACGAAGACCATTGACACTCTTAAGTGTGGCATCACGTTCTGGCGATGGTGGCACAATACGCCGGATGATCTGGACAAAGGCAAAGAGCGCTTGACGCATAGCCTCCAGATCATCTAATGAAAGAAGAGTCTCTCCCCCTTCACCACCGCGACGCAGAGACACTATACGCGTCCGTAGATCCTCGAACGCTTGTATTTTTTTTCCCATGTGCGGCAAAAGATACTCGTGATTGCGCAAATAGGCAACATAGGCCGTTAATATTTCATCTATCGCTTTGAGATCATGAGGGCCAATTAAAACTTGAGGTAGAGCACTGCACTTTTGTCTTTTTTTCCTGCCCATTTTTTCCCACTTTCCTTTCCCTACTTCATGTATAGCCACACAAAAGAAGGTTCAATGTTGTTTACATCTTCCCTCTAGCGTATCGTTATTGTCTGAATAGAGCCAGTAAACGGAATACCTGTTATTATCTCTAGAGCGGCACGTACCACCGTTGCATGTTTGGCGGAGACAGCCATCTTATGATCAATGCTCCATACGACAAGAGCAGGAACACCCGCCACGCGTGCGACATCAGACCAGAGTAACTTGTACCTGACCATGTAGTCATGAAATGATAAAGGGCGTGAAACGGGGATGAGAACTTCTGTAGGCTGATCCATTCTGCCGAAAGGCGTATCTTGCATAAGGCGCTCCTCTTCTTTTACTGTTCTGCTACCATTGAAAGGGCGGGGCCAGATGCGTAAATAATCTTTTGTGCATCTTCTTCTCCAAATTTATTCTTGAGCAGATCTATTGTTTCCCACATTTCCCGTAGATACCCTGTTAAATGTGCTACCGCTTCTGTGTCACCTAGCATGTGAGTAATCACGCCAAGAACGGCATTTCTCTCTGGTTTTTCAGGTAATGACACCAGCGTTGCAGAGAGAATTTCTTGCGTTTGTTGAGGACCAACGAGCGTACCTAATGTTTCGCAGTATTGGCTCATGTGTTCCATACGTGCCGTGATAAACTGATGTTTAGATGTTCCATAAGAAAGGCCCGATAAGCCCCACTGTGCAGCCATATACTCGTTTGCTATGTTCTCCCTAAGTCGCGCAACCTCGCTTACAGTCATGACAAAGTACCCTTTCTTTATGCTGTATTGTCAAATCTAAGTTGTCCAACTTCAAATATCGTTACGAGAAAAAAGTAATCTAGCCTGTTATAGATTAACCAGGATACATTTAGAGGACAATATAAAACTATTCGTACCTTGAGAAAGTTTTATCTAGGAAAAAGTCAGTTTGAGCAACATAATTTAGCTATTGCAAGTGCTATACAAAGGAGTTACAATGTTTCCTGAAGGCGGTGTTTTTGTTGATAAGGAAGTGAGAATCCCTATGAGCAGGCTTGCACACGTTGAAGACTACTCCCCAGGATTATATGGACTGCCACATATGGGAGAGGTTATAGCTGACCATCGTATAAAAGCTGGCTGGACTTCACAAGAAGCCTTTGCTATTGTATGTGGAGTAGATAAACAAACCGTCGCTTATTGGGAAAATCAAAGGTATCTAGCAGACATGGAAAGACGCATCCTCCTGAGTAAATTACTCAAAATTCCACCTACGTTACTCGGCCTTACATGGTATAGTATGGGAGATGATAACACCACACATGTATTTCCTAACGCGTCTAATAGTATCGGAGAGCTTTTAGAAGAAAATGCATATGCCTTGTATGAAGACATCCTCACATTTGCTCATGCAAGTAAAGATAAATATTCACCAACCGCAGCCTATAGGTTTAAAAAACATCAGCAGGAGCTTGAACAGATCATCCATCACGTGCCAGCAGTAGAAATAGACGCATGGAAAGACCTTTTAAGCCGCTTCTATCAGCATTCAACGTTCATTGCGCAACATCACAAGAAAGATGAAGAGGCTTTACTACTTGCTGATAAAGCTGTATCTCTTGCGGAGTCTCTAAATGATGCAGAGCTTTTGGGTACATCTCTCTACAGGCGCTCAAGAGTTCACCTGGTACAAAGCAAGCAGAATTCAGCGAGAACAGACATTAAAAGTGCTCTGGAAAAGATAAAACGAGCAAAAGCATCAATTAAAGGAAGTAGTTACTTGCTATCGGCAGAAGTAAACTCGATTTATGCAGAAGGAGATGAGGAGTTAAAAGCAAAATGCCGCATCTGGCAGGAAAATGCATCGAAGCTTCTTTACAATGGAAAAGTTGAAGAAGACGGGACGTTCTTAACATTTAACTTATACGCCGTTCATCATGAACGCGCAAAAACATTGTTAAGATTTAGCTTATTTTATACAAGTGATAATGAGCTTACAGAGAAGCTTAAAGGCATGTGCCTTCGTGCAAACAAAGAATTGCTTATAGAGACAAGAAACGCATTATCCACCGCAAGAAAGCATTTAGAGCCAGGAAGTTCTACGGGAGAAATGAACCTTTCCATCACAGAGGCAAGAATTTATTTAGCTGCACGAGAGTTCGAAGAAGGCGCAAAAATAGCAAAAGTAGCCTTGCAGTTTGCGCGTAAATCGCATTCGCAGCAGGGTATAGAAGAAGTGAAGCAAATTTATGCAATATTACATCAGCTTGATCCCACAAACCCGTACATCGCTAATTTAGGGATGGAGCTAAAAATCTTCCCCACGAAGTAACAGCATAAAAAAGGCTATGATGGTTCAGATTTATGTACCATCATAGCCTTTTTTGTTGTCATTACCCCATCACATAATGATGAAATACTTCTGCATACTTAAACTTATGCTCTACCCCTGCAATGCTTGCACGGCGACGTACCCACTCGCTTATATCCATATGCCTTGTCTGGCTTTCATGACAGCGTAATGCTTCTATTTTTTTGTCAACAACACTACTAATATCAACCCAATGATTAGCCCTATCTGTAGAGAAAAAATAAATTTGTTTTGCATTATGTGCTGTAATGCCATTCTGTAATTGCTCAGGATAGTACATACTTCCACGTGCACAAGCTAATGCATCTAAGGTACAGAAACCTACCGCCCTATGATCAGGGTGTACCTCATTTTTACGCCAGGGATCGAAAGTTAACACAACGTCAGGTTTCCATTGGCGCACAACATACGCTAACTCACGCCGAAGTGCCAGGGTAGGTTCTACTTCACCATCAAAATATCCATCTAGAAAGGTAACCGTCTGTACCCCTTGCACTTCAGCAGCTCGCCGTTGCTCTTGTTCTCGTATGGAGGCCAGATGTTCAGGAGTCATACCAGGATCATCACTCCCCTTATCACCCCGTGTCACAAAGAGATAATGAATGTCTTTTCCTTCACCAGCTAACAAAGCTATCGTTCCCCCACAAAGATGTTCCGCGTCATCTGGATGTGCCTGTACAACAAGAATGCGTTGACCGCCAGGAGGAAGCAATATGGAAGAAGATCCTGTCATGTATAAAACCTCTTTTTTCTGATAATGGTGAAGTCAATACGAACATTACAGTATATCACTCAACCGAGCTGCAACCCTGATTGTGGTTGGGCATCCAGACGACATCATTGCAGAAACGGCGAAACTCACAGGTCACACAATGCATTCGGGAGGCTAGAGGTGGCGGCATCATTTCGCTTTCGATAATTCTCTTGATCTCTTTTACTGTTGCGACAACTTTCTGGCGTAGCATTGGTGTAATTGGCACGGCTTCCGCACGTTTCAGAGGAATAGAATAAAAGAGTTTATCTTGCAACTGCATCTTCCCTCGGATCTATCTGTTGGATTTGCACATGCACACGACCTCTGTCTTTATTATGAATGACGTAGTGTAGTCATTGCACCACAAAGAGAGGCTCCAAGTCCATTGTTTCGCAAATCGAACTCTGGAGTTGCCTAAGGGCAAGCGTTTGCGAGATTTTGTGCCCGTAAAGTACGCCTATTTAACAGAAAATCGTGTAAAACTTTTCGCAAATCTCCCCCCTTTTTGGACAAAAAACGATTTGCGAAAAGGACCGTCATACGGTATACTGAAAGGGAGAACCCGCAAAAAATCGACGCATTGAGAGGCCCAAGAAAGGGCCTGTCTCCAATAAAATGGTTTTGAGCATCTATTTTTTCTTGAACATGCGCCGCCTGTAGAGGGATTGGCCCGATAGAGGGTACTGCAAGTATTATAATTGTCTGTCCGAACAAATGGTCCTTCACTCCTGTAGAGGGATTGGCCCGATAGAGGGTACTGCAAGGTTGCGAGAGACACCTACGCGGAATAGAGAAACTAGCCTGTAGAGGGATTGGCCCGATAGAGGGTACTGCAAGACGCCAGGTAATCCAACGTGCTCAGCAGCAAAGGGACCTGTAGAGGGATTGGCCCGATAG
>JACDAE010000005.1 GCA_013695595.1 Ktedonobacteraceae bacterium
GCGGGCGCACGCAAGGTGACGCCCCTACGCCTATTACCCTTCTTCATGTGACATCAGTTACATATAAAGGAACATTATGGACAACCTGGAAACATTTTATGGACCTAACGCTGGATATGTGTTGGAACTTTATGAGCGGTTTAAGCAGGACCCGGCATCTGTTGATGCGTCTACGCGTGCCGTTTTTGCGGCATGGTCGCCTGAGGGTCAGGTGTTGGAGCCCGCGCCTTTTGTGAGAACTGAGAGTGAGCCTGTTGCGCGAGAGGTGCGTAGCCCGAACGGATCTGCTTCATCAGAGCAAGAGATGCAGGAGAAGGTCGCGCGTGTAGTTGCCGCCTCCGCGCTGGCACACTCGATCCGCGAGCGTGGGCATCTTGGGGCCGATCTTGATCCGCTTGGTAGTGAGCCTCCGGGTGATGCCGCACTTCTGGCCGAGGCGCATGGTTTAAGCGAGACCGATCTCATGCAACTGCCTCCAGAGGTCGTAGGGGGTCATTCCGCCGAGGGTGCAACGAATGCACTTGAAGCCATCAACGCTCTACGCAGAATGTACTCCGGTACTATTAGTTACGAGTTCGATCAGGTGAAGAGCGCCGATGAGCGTAAGTGGTTGCGTGATGCCGTGGGTTTGAATCTCTATCATACCGTTCCGACCTCCAAAGAAGTACGCATGCTGCTGAAGCGCCTGACGCAGGTTGAGACCTTTGAAAGCTACCTGCAACGCATCTTGCCCGGACAGAAACGTTTTTCGATTGAGGGACTTGATATCCTGGTTCCGATGCTTGATGAAATTATTAACGGCGCATTTGAATCAGAGACAAAAGAGATTATTATCGGCATGGCGCACCGTGGTCGGCTCAATGTGCTGACACACGTGTTGGGCAAGTCTTATGGTGCTATTCTCGCGGAGTTCGCGCATGCCCGGCATGAAGAGGGGGTTCCCCTTACGGATACGTTCGGTTTTGGTTGGACAGGCGATGTCAAATACCATCTGGGTGCAGAAAATATCCTACACGAAAATGAGGAGGGGATGAGGGTCATCCTGGCTCCAAATCCTAGCCACCTTGAGTTCGTCAATCCGATTATTGAAGGCATGACTCGTGCCTCACAGGAGATTCGCTCGGCAGGTGGTTCGCCAGTGCAGGATGTGGATAATGCGCTGCCGATCCTTATTCATGGCGATGCCGCATTTCCCGGTGAAGGCGTTGTGGCTGAAACGCTGAATTTATGGCACCTGCGCGGCTACTGGGTTGGTGGGACCATTCATATCATCGCGAACAACCAGGTCGGCTTTACAACGTTGCCTGAAGATAGCCGCTCAACCCATTTCGCCAGTGACCTGGCAAAGGGCTTCGGCATTCCAATCATTCATGTGAATGCAGATGATCCACGCTCTTGTCTGACCGCTGTACGTATTGCGCATGCCTACCGCGATCAGTTCCATAAAGATGTACTGATCGACCTCGTAGGCTATCGGCGCTGGGGACATAATGAGGGCGATGAGCCAGCGTTTACCCAGCCGCGCATGTACGAGGTTATCCGTGCTCATCCTACTGTGCGTGAACTCTATGCCCGACGTGCGGAGGCAGCAGGCGATGTTTCGCTCGAAGAAGCCGACGCTATGCTGAAAGAAGCTTTCGCCACATTGGAGAAAGCCAAGCGTGAAGCCGACGAGGGATTATATGATGTGGATACGCAGGAGAGCGAAGAGAACGAAGGCGATAACTTCTTGTACGCCACCCCTGAGCCTATCTCTGATGAGCAGATAAGAGAGTTTAATGCAGAGCTATTAAGCTGGCCGCAAGATTTTTCGCTTAACCCTAAATTGGCGCGTATGCTACAGCGACGAGCCAGTACATTGGGACCAGAGGGCGGCATTGATTGGGGACAGGCTGAAGCATTGGCCTTTGCCACTATTCTTGCCAACGGCACGCCTATTCGCCTGACGGGCCAGGATACCGAACGTGGCACCTTCAGTCATCGTCATGCGGTGCTCCATAGCCAGGATGGTGATACGTATATTCCAATGCAGCATCTCCAGCAAGCACATGCGTCATTCTCAATCTACAATAGCCCACTCAGCGAGGTTGGTGCGCTCGGTTTTGAATATGGGTATAGTGTCCATGCTCCTGAGACGCTCGTCTTGTGGGAGGCGCAGTTCGGCGATTTTGCCAACGTGGCGCAGGTCATTATCGATCAATTTATCGCCTCTGGTCGCGCCAAGTGGCGACAGGACTCATCCCTGGTGCTTTTATTACCGCATGGATATGAAGGTCAGGGACCGGAGCATTCCAGTGCTCGCCTGGAACGCTATCTACAACTCGCCGCCGAGGAGAACTGGCGTGTCGCCAATTGTTCAACTTCTGCACAGTACTTCCACCTGTTACGGCAACAGGCTGCGACGTTACGCGATTGCCGCCGCCCGCTGGTGGTGATGACGCCAAAGAGCTTATTGCGCCATCCCCTTTCATCGTCACGGCTGCAAGATCTGACCGAAGGGCATTTTCAGCCTGTTATCGATGATGTCAAAGCACATGCCAACCCCAGACGTATCCGCCGTATTCTGCTCTGTACCGGAAAGGTTGCAATTGATCTTTTGTCGCACGAAAGTCGTATGCAGAGCGAAGATACCGCGATTGTGCGTGTCGAATTGCTCTACCCATTTCCACTTGAGCAATTGAAAAAAGTTATTGCCAGCTATCCTGAAGCACGTGAGGTTGCATGGGTGCAGGAAGAGCCCCATAATATGGGAGCCTGGAAGTACGTTGTTGCTCGTCTGGCACCACTGGTGGAGGATAAGCTCAAACTCAAGCTCAATATCATCTCTCGCCCTGATCGTTCAAGTCCTGCCGCAGGCTTCTGGGATCTGTACACAGCCGAGCAGGAGTATATTATAGCGGAGGCATCCGGCTTACCGCTGAAGCAACCCGGAGAAGAACATGTCCGCTGAAATTCTTGTGCCAACACTGGGTGAGTCAATCGTCGATGCGACAATTGCTTCATGGCTGAAAAAAGAGGGTGATGCCGTACGACGTGGCGATATCCTTCTGGAACTGGAGACCGATAAGGTCAATGTCGAAGTTTCAGCCGAGCAGGACGGTGTTTTACAAAAGGTCGTCAAGCAAGTTGGAGACACGGTTGCGGTCGGTGAGGTGCTTGGCGTCATCGAAGAGGGTGCAGAGGCGGCCAGCGATGGCGCAACCGCTAAGGGGGACGCAAAAGAGAGTGACTCTTCTAATGGGTCTGCCTCAACGAATAGAATTTCGTCTGTGGAATCCAGGTCGCAGCAAACATCGCAGGTTGTGACACATACGGGCCCGCTCCCGGCTGTTCGCTCAAACCCTTCGGAGCCGCAGAGACCGCCATCCCCTCTGGCGCGTCGCGTGGCAGCAGAATATAATGTAGATCTTTCTCAAGTCAGGGGCACCAATCCACATGGGCGTGTGACGCGAGAAGATGTACTTCAATATATGGAGCAGAATGTGCAAAAGACACCCACACAAGAGGGGCCGCGCCTAACTGAGGCTACCCAGCCAATGCAGCCTGTGCAGCAGGCACCGGTTCCTTCACAAGCACCACCGCTTGCATTGGTACAGCCAGCCGCAGGGCGCGAGGAGCGCGTGCGTATGTCACGTAGACGCCAGACCATTGCGCAACGCCTGGTGGAAGCGCAGCATACGGCGGCGATGCTCACAACCTTCAATGAGATCGATATGAGCGTCGTCATGGAAGTGCGTGCACGGCGCAAAGAATCATTTAAAGAGCGCAATAACGTCTCACTGGGCTTTATGTCTTTCTTCACCAAAGCGGCTGTGGGAGCGCTCAAAGCCTTCCCGCATCTCAACGCGGAGATTCAAGGCAATGAGATGGTGCTCAAACACTATTACGATATCGGAATTGCGGTTGGTAGCGAGGAAGGGTTGGTTGTGCCCGTCTTGCGTGATGCCGATCGGAAAGGCTTTGCCGAGATTGAGCGTGATATCGCGGACCTCGCGAAGCGTGCGCGTGAAGGCAAACTGACCCTGGCCGAATTGCAGGGCGGAACGTTTACAATTACCAATGGGGGCGTCTATGGCTCAATGCTCTCAACGCCTATTCTCAACGCGCCACAGGTGGGCATTCTAGGTATGCATAAGATCGAGCAACGCCCAATCGCGCTTAATGGTCAGGTTGTGATTCGTCCGATGATGTATGTCGCCCTTTCTTATGATCATCGTATCGTCGATGGGAGTGAGGCCGTCCGTTTCCTGGTCAAGATCAAAGAGCTGGTGGAAGATCCAGAAACGTTGTTGCTGGAAGGGTAAATATATAATCTTTCATTCAATACCGGGGGTAGGGGCGTCACCTTGCGTGCGCCCGTGGGCCAACAACGTTGTTCATCGGGAACCGGGCGCACGCAAGGTGACGCCC
>JACDAE010000028.1 GCA_013695595.1 Ktedonobacteraceae bacterium
CAAATAGGTGTAGAGATCACTGAGCGTCCAAACGGCCAGGCGGCGTGGGTCTACCTCACGCGTGACTGTTCGGGGAACTTTGCTCGCCTGGGTATTGCCCAACAAATTGTTGAGAAAGGTGCTGTGAGCAGTCCCAAAAATCCGCTCAATGATGGACCCGAAGCGCGGCTGGGCAGGAGGCCGAATCGTTTTCTGGCAGTGATGGTTAATAAGCAAATGATCAAAATACTGACTTGCAAATTCTTTTCCTCCATCGACCACCAACGATTGCGGCATGCGCCCGAAGCGTTTGACACAGATTCGGATGCTCATCATACAAGACCGATAGGACGGAGGATCAAGGGTCAAATAGACCGCCAGCAACCGGCGACTAAACGCATCCATGAGAAAGGTTGCCCAGGGCCGCCCAAGGTTGCGCCCGGAAGCCTGGGCAACCAGCTCAATATCGAGCAGCGTATGATCGAGATGAGCAATGGCAAAGGGCCGGTCACCATGCACAGGGGTGTGATATTCCAGAGAGAGATAGGAAAGCTGCTCAGGATACGTCGCACGAGTTCCTCGGCGTTGCGTCTCAATTTCGGTGGTTGTCGCCTTCCCCAGATGTCGATAAAAGGTGCGTAAGGTGAGGGGAGCGACACCGTGCTTCTCACAGGCCCGCACATAGCTTTGATAAACCGTGACCTTTTCTCGCTGACGTGCGTCACTGTAGTCCTGCTTGATGGCTTTCTCCAGCAGCTCGCGGGCAACGGGATCAGACTTGGGGATGCGATTGCCACGCTTACTCGTCTGTGGCAGGAGACCAAGGTACCCAGAGCCATATTGCACCTCAGCCGCCTCGTACTGGGCTTTCCAACGGCGAAGGGTTCGTGAAGACACCGTGACAGGGAGATCTTCGGAGGTTCCATAAAGCAAGGTTTGGATCGTGAGCAGGCGGGTATCGGCCACTTTCATGGCCTTGGGTCCGGCCTGGTTGAGGATCTTCCGCTTTTCTAGACGAGTGGGGTCGGCATCCAGAGGAGTTGCCTGACCGATGGCCCCTTGCTCGATCAAACGCTGGAAGAAGGCATGTGGAAGACGGATCGGTTCGCCAAATTCCCCCTGAAGCAGCGCGTGCTGGGAGTTCAACTCGGTCAGGACAAAGAGGCGTCCTCCAAAGGTGAGAGAGGTATGGAGAAGGGAAGGAGTTGAAGGGAGGGAAAGGTGAGGAAGGGAAGCTGCAGAAGCTGTATCGAGAAACAAGCGTACCTCCTGATGTTCGCCGAGAGGGAACGCCGTCAAATCTGCGTACAATGCCTCTGCGGCGATGAGAGCATAGACCATATCGACGGTGATCTCGCCTTTGGGCTCCAGGATTTCGGCCAGACGGACTCCTGGTTGTGCTGCAATCCGCTCCTGTAACAGGTGACGATGAAAGTCGTCTACCACCAGAGGCTTCACCCAGTAATCTTCCAGAAACATCAGATTTTGAATGAAAACAGCCGACAACTCATGGGAAGAGCGCACCCGATAGAGCAAGCCTAACGCTTCGGCAGCGATTTCCCCTGGAGCCGATCGATATCCTCCAGAGGGATGACGCTGATAGCGGTCCGTGTGCTCTTTCACCAGATGCGCCAGTTCCTCCTCCACTTTCCACTCTACGAAACTGGCTCCTTCTGGTCGTAATACGAGAAAGTCTGGGGGATGCCAGTTGGTAACGCGGCGACCGGAAGGGCCACGATAGTGCAGCTTGAGTTTTGTTGGCTGGTCCCAGAATTCCAACACGGTTGGATCATGCTCCATGAGGTAGATCGCCCCTAGCTCCGTGTGGCTCTCAAATTGGATGGTTCTGCGCATTTTGCGACTGGGATACTGGCCATGAATATTTCCCCGTCCACCGGCTGTGCGACGCACCGGAGGGGAACGCCGGATATCGGTGAGCAAGGTACGGGCAGGATCGGAGAATCCACACTGATCGAGCCAGTGCAGATAGGCATCATCATCAAGCATGAGCAGCCTCCAAGAACAGATACAGGAATGCGAACGTCCTCTCTCTTTTTCTGATAGTGTACACGATTTCCGCCGCAAGAGCCAGAAATGGACGCAAAAAGTGTCCATTGTGACTGATTTCATGGCCAAGTTCTAAAAGAGGATGCACTTTTCTCCAACCTGCATGGGAATGCACACAAGCTTGCACTTGGAGGCGTTTTATGTGTCGTGGATAAATATATCAGACGAGCACGACAGGCAAAAAGGCGGGCAAGATTTGCGTCGAAAGGCTGATTTTGCGGCTAATAACTGGGTCCAGGTACAATCATCCCCATATCCTGCCTGTTCATGACTATAGGAAATCATGCGGAAATTGCGGCAGGAATGTATCATCCAAGTTACGTTCATACCAGGGTGCAAAATCGGATAACCCGCATGAGTATATATACTATCGCTGCGTAGGACATAAAAGCGGTTACTCACATAAATGTGTGGGATGCACCTCCACCAGTGCTAAGGCGGTCGATGATGCAGCGTGGCAAAAAACCCTGTTAATCCCCCTCAGATAGTAGCATCACATCCGTTGATTTAATAATAACCACGATATCGTCCCCCTCCTTGAGGGCGAGATTCTCAGCAGAGGTGCGGGTGATGGCCGAGACGATCTCCTGACCGTCGGCAAACCCCACGATCACCTCGGCCATCACGGAACCAAGCTTGACCGACTTTACTTTTGCCCGCAACTGATTGCGGGCACTGAAACGCAGTGACATAGCAGGATTCTCCTTCATTCTTCATCTAGTACAAAAGGTGGGCACTAAGCCCCCTCTCTGGTTACGGTTTCACTCTGGTATAAGTATACTACTATAGTGACACTCCGTGTGACGGATTCTCCAATACCGCCATCCTGCCCTTATGCTACGGATTCGTCAGCACGACCTGGATCTGGTCAATCGATGAAGGTAGATGATCGGCGCCGAAGGGGAGCTGGATGCGGACGGCGGAGACGCCAGGCTGCGAGTTGAGG
>JACDAE010000037.1 GCA_013695595.1 Ktedonobacteraceae bacterium
TAGACGTTTACATCCAGAAACGCACACCACTTTTCTCACATTTACCCCATTGTGCCCTAATCTTCTTTCCCGAATTGTTTAAATTTGTTGAGGGTTGACATAGTTTCAAGGTAAACTGTGTGTATCAGGTTATGGTACCCTGTTCTTGTTACTCAATAGCGTTACAGATCGTAAGGTTGCTTAACAAATATTGCATGTGTGCCCAATTTCTATATATTTTTAATGCCGAAGCAGGCAAAACCGTATAGGCGTTATGTTAATTCATTGTATATAATGTATGGGGCTTCAGCTCTTCTGTATAATGGATAATGTAGGGGCCGCGTTTACAAAGCCCATGGGATAATCGATAATCGTGTGATCTAAGGAGGTTACACAGCCTGCGTTCTACAAGAAAGTGCTCAAAGATGCTGCTTTGCAAAAAGGTACGCCTTGAGGTTTCAGCACACGATGCTGCAACGCTGGAATTTATGCAAGGAAAGTGCCGTGGTCTGTATAACTGGCTAGTCATGAAATTGCGTTCCGGGGAGAAATGGCAGGGATGGAAGGCGGCTAAGAAGATATTACAGCAGAGTCGAGTACACGATCCTGAACTGAATGCGGTCTATGGTAAGCTCTTGCAAGATGTGTACTTTCGCCTGGACGCAAGTATGCAAGCGTTCTTTCGCCGGGTCAAAGCAGGTGAGAAGCCAGGATTTCCACGGGTACGACCACGACATTGCTTTTTCACGCTCTGCTATCCCGCTATGTATATTGCTGTCGAGGGAAACAAGCTCAGGCTCCCAACAGGAGGGAAAGGAAAAAACAAGCGGTTTCCTGATATCATAGCGATCCTCACGGAGGAAGCTCCTGTAGACTACAAAGAAGTGGCAATATCGCGGGATAGCTTCGGTCGCTACTTTGCTTCGTTCTCCTACGACGTACCAGAACAAGCCTGTGATCAAGAAGGAGTTCTTGCTGTTGATCTGGGAATAAAAACCCTGGCAACAGAGGTCAATGAACAAGGGCGATTCTATCATATTGGAGGGTTCAAAGGGGGAAGATGGTATAACCGTCAGCTCGACAAAATACGGTCAAAGCGAGATCGTTGTAAGAAAGGCTCAAAACGCTATCGACGGTTGAGTCAAACATACCAGCGTGTCTCGCAAAAGAAGCGTAACAAGCAAAAAGACTGTCTGCATAAAGCATCCCATCTCATCGTGAGCAAAGTGGTTGAGAGAACTCTTGTGATCGGTGATCTTTCTCAGAGGCAGATGGTCATGAAGAAACGAGAGGAACATAAGAATCGCTCTCGCAATCGTGCGGTGTTTAATGATTGGTTGCTCTACACGTTTGTTCAGATGCTCGTCTACAAATGTACGCTCTCTGGGAAAGAACTGGTGATTTTAGATGAACGAAATACCTCGAAGATGTGTAGTGGGTGTGGACGATTACAAGCCATGCCGCTGTGGAAACGAACCTATCGCTGCCCACATGAGGAGTGTCGCTTAGAAATGGATCATGATGAGAATAGCGCGATCAATATTCTCAAGCGGTTTCTTGCCCGGCGAGGGCCACACACGGGCGATCCCGTGCGGCGTGCGGACGTTTTCACCGCAATTGAACATGTGAATACGTTTGAACCTGTTTAGAAAGGCAGAAGGGATGATCGGCAAAGTTACCTATCACCAGCAGGTGAGCTATTGCGGGAAGCCGCGCTGCAAGAAATGCCGCGAAGGTACCGGCCATGGTCCTTACTGGTATGCCTATCAGACAATTGATGGACGTACGAGCCGTACCTACGTGGGCAAAACGCTCCCGCAGGAGGCGCTGGAAACCATCGAGGGTCTGCAACCTCCTTTGCCCGTTCAGCGTAGCGAACAGGAGCAGGAACAGGCGACCATCCGCATCTATACGCTCGGACAGTTTCGCCTGGAGCGCCGCTCATCCACGTCCGATACTGAATGGCACACGGTAACCGAGTCGGCCTGGCAACATCAACGTGTGCGTGCATTATTAGGATGCTTACTTACGTATCCCGGACGCAAATTGGGACGTGAGCAGATCATGGATTATCTCTGGCCCGATCTGGATTTCGAGATGGCCGCCAGCCGCCTGGATCGCTCGGTCTATAGCCTGCGCCAGCTTTTCGAGCCAGCACGCGGCAAAGTGGCTACCTCTCCTCTGCTACTGACCGAGCGTGAAGTGCTAGTCTTAGCTGATCAGCCCCACGTATGGGTCGATGCCGATGCCTTTGATCACCTGCTGACCCAGGCACACGACAGTAGCGATCCCGGCGAGAAAGAGAAACTGCTAGAGGAGGCAATGCTGCTGTACGGTGGCGATTTCCTGCCCGAAGCCCAGAAAATTGAGTGGACTCGCTCACGACGCGAGTCACTCCTGCGTTCCTGGATTGGTCTGCTCCTGGAACTCTCCGACCTGCGCAGTGAGCGCGAGTCTTTCTCGGCCTCCATCGAGCCGCTCGATAAATTGCTCTCGATCGATCCGGCCAATGAGGCGGCGGTGCAGCGCCTGATGTTGCGCCTGGGCATCCTGGGGCGGCGTGGTGAAGCATTGCGGGCATATCGCAAGCTCGCCTCCGTGTTGCAACAGGAATATAATATTTCACCCTTGCCTGATACGCGTGCTATCTATGAAAAGGTGCGCGGCGGTCAGTCGCCCACCGATGATCACTCCAAGTCGGGTCCCAAGGTCTCCCTACAACCCGCATCGCAGGGGGCCGCACGCACCGATGCCCCGGCCACGATCCAGATCGGACGTAGCCATCAGAGTCCCCTGGTTGGACGCCAGCAGGAACTTTCTCTTCTGCGCGATCTTGTGACGACGACGGAGCAGGCGGCAAGATTCAAGCTACCGGGCGCGAAGAAGACATCGATGCTGGCCCTGGATACGCAGCGCCGTCCACAATGTATCCTGTTGATGGGCGAGGTCGGTATTGGCAAGACACGTCTGGCCGAGGAGGTCAGCCGCGATGCCAAGAAACGCAACTGGGCCGTGGCCTGGAGCCGCGTCTATGCCCAGGAGGGCAGCATCCCCTATCGCCTGTGGACCGAAGTATTGCGCAAAGCGATGGAGCAAGGGGCATGGCAGCGCCAGGAAGTCAGCAAACGCTCACTGGTCTTCCAGCCGTTGAGCACGCTCTTGCCCGATATCTTGCAGCCGTTGCTGGTGCCTATCGCCTTCTCGTCCGCGCTGCCGCCAGAACAGGAGCAATTGCGTCTGTGGGAAGCCGCCTGTGAGCTGCTCAAACTGATCAGCGAGAGCACGCCCCTGCTGATCGCGCTCGACGACCTGCAATGGGCCGATGCCAGTAGCTGTGAGCTACTTGCGTACCTCTCGCGCCGCGTGCAGGGCTATCCCATCGTGATCGTAGGGACGTGCCGCGAAAATGAACTGGCGGCCACGCATCCCCTGCGCTCATTGCTCACGGACCTGCAACGTGAACATTCCGTCGAGTGCGTCTCACTCGAACCCCTCACCGATGAGCAGATCGATGCACTTATATCCAGTATTAAAGTGCCGCCATCGCTGGTCAAGCGCATTCGCAGCCGGGCCGCCGGGAACCCCTTCTTCGCCGAAGAGCTCGCCCGTACGATTGCCCTACCCGACGAGCTATCCTCAAACGACCCTGCATCTCGTACATCCGAAACAGGTTCATCATCTCACCAGTCCGAAAACGGTTCACTATCTCACACGCCCGAAAACGGTGTAGGGACCCAATTTATTGCGTCTAGTGATTTATCAAATGGTGATGGTGCCTATCAACTGCCCGAAACCATCTCTGCTGTGCTCGAACTGCGCCTCAGTCGCCTTACCGCCCCTTGTCAGCGCCTGTTGAGCAAGGCCGCCGTGCTGGGAGGCTCCTTCGAATTCAACATCATCAGCGCTATGGAAGCCATGACGCCCGGCAGCGATGAAGATATGGTGCTCGACCTGCTAGAGGAGGCGCTCAAGTCGGGTATGTTGACTGAGCAAGGCACCGGTACGCGCATCACCTATGAGTTCTGGCATCCCCTGCTAGTGGCGCATCTCTATGATAAATTATCTGCCGCCCGTCGTGCCAGCCTGCACCGTCGTGCCGCCGAGATCCTGTTGCGCGTGTATAAGGGGCGCGAGGAGGAGCAGGCGGCAACGATCACGTATCATCTTGTGGGTGGTGGTGCTGACGAGGCTGTGGTGGCGAAGTATGCGGAGATGGCCGCCAACCGTGCCAACCTGCTCTCGGCCTATCCCGACGCCGAATATCACTATCGCATCGCCATTGAAAACCTGGGCAAAAGTTCGGATGATCGATTGCATCTGGCCTATCTGTTGGAGTGTTTGGGTGAATGTGTGAGGATTCAGGGGAAATATGAAGAAGCACGTGGCTTCTTTGAAAAAGCTTTGGAAGCTCGCACTCACCATCTTACATACTTATCAATAGATATGTCTCAGCGAGAGGCACAGATTCAGGCAATGTTGTGGTGTCAGATTGGTTGGGCCTGGTATGATACAGGCAATAACACAAAGGCTAGAGAGTACTATGAGAATGCTGAGCAGGTATTGAGGGTTGCTGAAGTATTATCAGGGACCGTGTGGGCTACTATTCATCTTCATTTAAGTTACGTTTTCTGGAGGGAAGGAAATTACGAAGAAGCTCGTCGAATGGCCCAAGAAGCCCTGGCTTTATTTGAGGTAGTATTAAGACAACAAAAACAAGCTGTAGAGAATGTTTTCCGTTTGACGCGTATTAGGCGCACTTTGGCTGGTGATCCTGTTGATTTGGGACGAGTGCATTTACTGTTGGGGCTTATATCTAATGGTTCTGGGCAGTCTACTGAGGCTTTGAAGCATTATAATACAGCTTTAGCTTTATATGAGCAATATGATAGTTTAAGGGAAATTGCTATTGCTTGTTGTGATTTAGGAGATGTTTATTTAAGAAGAGGTGAATATTTACAGGCTCAAGCTGTTTTGCGACGTTCTCTTAATCTTGCTGAGCGTATCGGGGAATTACCACTTGTATCTTTTGTTTATGGAAACTTAGGTCTACTAGATACACGGATCGGGAGTTTAGTCGACGCAGAAATGGAGTTTAGGCAGGGAATTGCACTTGCTGAACGTATTAATGATCCAGCCTCTACAAGTATATTTCTTGCTGCATTAGCTAATGTATTGCAAGAACAAGGGAAGTTGTCAGAGGCTACAACGGTTCTAAGTCGCGCTTTGAGGATTGGTCGAGCAATGCATATTGTGCCTTGCATCAGCCTTGCATTAGTTTCTTTAGGCTGTCTACGTATATTTCAAGTGCTAGCTATGGATACAAATGGATATAATCGCTCAATCCAGCGCGAGGAGCGCCTAAATTTATTAAATCGTGCCCGAAATACATTAACGCATGCGCTTGCTCTTGGTGGAATGGAGGCAGAGACAAGAAACGAAGGGCAATTAGCATTAGCTCAAGTTGCATTGTTGTCGAGTGATTTAGTAGAAGCAAAAGTGCAGGTCAATCAAGCATTGGAAGAAGCTCGTAAATCTGAATTAATGTGGCTGGTTGCTCGTGCCCAACAGCTACTAGGTTGTATAGAGTCAAAGCAAATGCAACCAGTTCTAGCAAGTCAGCATTTCGAACAAGCATTGCGCATATTTCGCAAGAGTGATATGCGTCTGGAACATGCTCGTACATCGCGTTTGTACGGAACGATGTTGATGGAGCAGGATACCATGGGTGGGAAGGCATATCAACAGGGGTTAGGTTATCTGCAAGACGCGTTAAAGATCTTTATTGAATGTAAGGCCGAGCTGGATCGGGAGTTGGTGGAACGGTTTCTTGCCCGCCATAATTATACAGCAGCGAAGTGATCCTGTGTAGGGGATGGAGGTATGTGGGTGAACACGGGCTTGTGAACCGCGCCCCTACACCAGCGTTGGTGAGGGGTGTTTTGTGTGGTATGGTATATTATCTAATCATAGCGTGAGTACATCATGTCCTGCATGTTTATAAGAATTATGCATGCCCATATCCGATATGTCAATGTATGGTGTAGGGGCGCGGTTCACAAGCCCGTGTAACCCACACATACCCCCATTTCCCCGTCCCATATGCCCACGTGTAATGTCTTTTCCCAAAACCTCTGTGTCCTCGCATAATCCATGTACCTCTAGATAACAAGATCTTCTCGTCATGTAACCATGCATGGTGCCGATCAATCCACAAAATCTTACAAAATTAGGATCCCCATCCAAAAATCTTGCGATGTCCATCGCATTGTGAGACGTTGCGCCTGATGTGCGACGTCCACATCGCATCTGCACGCAGTCTACCTCTCCGTACGTTGTGCTATCCGCTATTGCGCGGATTTAGTGACAGGAAATACAGGGATAAAAAAGGCATAATCATTCGTCTAATCATGTATATTTTAGACAAGCGATAAATGATGAATGGGTAGGGGCAAGGGGTAGTTGGGAAGGGTGGTGGGGGCCTCGCGCTTGCCCTGGTCGCTGAATTGCTAAATATCTCCCTGGTTGGTATGGGAGGAGGAAGACAGATGACGAACACTATTTATGGCGGTAGACACACAGAGCAATGGGATGATTACCAGCACCTGCGAGTCGCATTTGCGGGCGGTATCTACCTGCGTTTACCGTTTGCGGCGTTCATCTGTTGTTGATGTTCTATCATATATGGTTTAGAATGTCAATTTTTTTTTCATCGGAAGCCTCGTGCAATTGCTGTACGAAAGGAGGAATGTGTCAACGTCGTAAGGGATTGTTAGATCGTGCAGTTGTACATTTTATCTTGAGCGCTTCATAGCTAATGAAATTTTCCTGGTGTCCGGTCTTGTCGCCCCGGATGCTATTGAGCCAATACGGTGTTCTGGTTTGTCGCCCCAGGCACTGTGGAACAGCGAGCTACCTGGTTTGTCGCCCCAGGAGTAGCTGTTCGAATACGAAAGGATCTACCACACATGAGTATCGCATTACGCAACAAACACATTTTCGTCCTGATCGTTTTGGCCTTATTGACCCTTCTCGCCATCACTTTTATTCTTCTTTCCGCTGTTGCGCATATCAATGTGTGGCATACAGTTGCCTCACTTGTGCCCAGTTTTATGTATCCTCATGGTTAAATTAACCCGGCTTTGATGCCCAACCGGCCATAATTACGAGCGGACATCAGCTTGTATTCATAGAGATGTGGTGTGGGGGATGATTGGAACCCTTGTAGTTTAGAAGAAAGGAAGTGCAGTATGTCGCAT
>JACDAE010000045.1 GCA_013695595.1 Ktedonobacteraceae bacterium
CCCCAAAGGATGCAGAACCTGTTTTATTTCGCGCTTGCGTTTTACTTTCGTGGATGTTAGGATAGATATGGGAGCTTCTGGCTCCCATTGCGTTGCAAGCTTCCCAAATAACTGCACCTATAGAAAAAAGAGAAGAGGTACGTCGTGAGTATTAGCCCTGATCGTTGCCAGCAGTTACGCAAACTCCATACCCAACTCACTACTCAGATACAACTACTCAAAGAAAATAATCAGAAAGAAGAGCGTGAGGGAGCTGATACCTCACTTGAGGCACTCAATACTCTCAAGAGTTTGCAGTCATCTCTGAAAAGAGTCATGCTCGAAATGGAACAATGTCCTCCCAGTACCGAGGAAGCGGCAGCAGCCACCCCGGCAACATCTCCCGCAGCCTGGCTGAACCGTGCGTGGTATCCCGATTCCACAGAGAATGACGACAGCGAACCAGAACTGTTAATTGACGATAACTAAGACCCCCTCGATATGGTATACTTGAGGTAGTGCCAGTACCTTGAGTTCAACGAGGAGGCCACTGTGGAGAAGAAAAAGCCGCATGCCCGCTATGACGAATTCTCAGAGCAATTTACATCGGTCATCTACGAAAATTGGGCAGACATTCTGAAAATCGTTAATCGTCGATCTCCCCGCGTTGCAACCCTTCTACGTATTGCAACACCGGCGGGCCTCAAACGTATTGATGGCGTATGGCATATACAGGTCACGACGCGGCGCATTGTGCAGCATGAAAAGTTGCACCAGCCACGCGATAACGAGATTGTGGCACAAGCAATCCGCCTGTTTTGCTATAACAAGGCGCAGCTTAAATTGCCTGAACTTGTCATCGAATTTGAGTTGTAATCAACAAAAAAAAGAAGATAAGGCGACAATCATTTCTCATGCGAAAAAGAGTTCTCAAAAGAGATGATTTTTAACCCTATGGTATGAAGTAGAAGGAGCCTTCTATGTCGACTGCTCAACCGAAGGCGCGGCGACGCTTTCCTGGCCTGGACCCGATAGTGCTGCAACATCCTTATGATCGGGCCGCACTTGGTGCTTTACAACGTGTGCCAGGGCTAGACATTGCGGTACGTAAGTTTATTGAATTGCTCCCTGAGCGTGTCGCCTATATTCAACACGTCGCTCAGATGGTGCGCGTCTCTCCCTTGCAATGTCCTCAACTCTATGCTCAACTGAAGGAGGCCTGTGCAATTCTCGATCTGCCAGAGCCTGAACTCTATGTTGCCCAATACCCTGTTCCCAATGCCTATACCAGTGGTCACGATAATCCCTTTATCGTTATAACAACTGGCCTTCTTGATCTTATGAGTGACGATGAAGTGCTGGCTGTGATTGCTCACGAGCTTGGTCATATTAAATCAGGACATGTTTTATATAAGACGATGGCGCGTGGGATCGGTGCCCTGCTCACCCTCATTGGCGACATGACCTTGGGTATCGGACGCCTGGTTGGACGTAGCCTGGAGGGTGCTTTCCTGGAGTGGGATCGCAAATCGGAGTTTACCGCCGACCGTTCCGCCTTGCTGGTGGTGCAAGATCCACAGGTCATGTTGACATTGATGATGAAGCTCAGCGGGGGCACATTGTTCCAGAAGGATCAGATGGATGCCCGTGAGTTTCTGAAGCAGGCCAATCTGTATGAAGAGGTTGATGCGAACATGCTCGATCGCATGTATAAGATGTTGGTGGTGACGCCTCTGAGCCATCCTCTGACTATTGTACGTGCCCGTGAGATTATCAACTGGTCCGAGACGCGTGGCTATAACGATATCCTGGAGGGGCGTTATCCGCGCAAGCCAGGTGCGGCCAGTGGTGGCTCTGCTGATGCATCGACTCCTGATAGTGGTACTACGCCTCCTTCCGGCAATGCGAACCCGCAAATGGTGCGTTGTCCCCATTGTGGACGCGAACAGATGAATCGACGCTTCTGTAGCCTGTGTGGCAGCGTTATTTCCTAATTTTGTGACCATCCAACCGCATTGCGGAAAGATCGTTCAGGAAGGGAAGCCATTCCTGAACGATCTTTTCCTACTCTTGTTTTGCCGCTATACGGGCACGAGCACTCTCTCTTTGTCCGATGGCTGGAACGAGAGGAAAAACCTTCCCCATTCCAAACGCAGGCATATTATTATAAACTGCCTCGTAGCTTCCAGCCGGAATGCGGTAGGTTTCGTGCCAGATCCCCACATCACCATTGCTGCCGATCCGCCGATTAAATTCCCGCCATGCTGGCAGATGGACCGCATTTTTGTTTCCTGCATAAACCGCCAGATCTTCAAATGAACGCCAGTACTGAATCATGAGTGTCGTAGGAAAGTTCAGCGTTGATTCTACACCCAGGAAGCCCATCTCAGGATGCTCGTTCAACTCTTTCAGCATGCGTGCCATCGCAGCAGCCACGGGCACCCATTTTTGCACCTTCCACACTTTATTGACACGCATTCCAATCAGAAATACTACCAACTCTTGCTCGTTTGCAACGGTCATACGCTCTTTAATAATCTCTGCCATTAGAGTTTTCCTTTCATTCTCACCATTTTTTTGAACAATGGACGCTTACCATACAATGTACGGTGGGCGTTAAAATTTTTTAGACTATTTCAACTGTTCTATAAAAACCTCAAGTACTCTTTCATGGATACTGTCTATATCTTCTGTGACCAGACTCATCAATGTTAGTCGCAACATAGAGAGGCCATGCATGAGAGACCAGGCCGCATACGCTAACTCTGGCGCTTCTGCCCCGCTTGCGGAACGAAACTCTCCTGATGCGAGACCATCTTGAAGAATTTGAATCAGTTTATAGTAAGCTATGTTCTGCTCAATCTCGGTGATTGAGCATGCGACCAATGCTTTATGATTGAACATCATCAGGTAGACCTGCGGTTCTTGTAGTGCAAAGTGCATGTATGTTTTGCCAGCTTCCTGCAAACGTGTCAGTGCCGTTTCGCCTGAGATACCATGTTCCATACGTGCGGCCAGGCGTGAGAAACCCTCGTTCACTAATTCGTCAATGATTTCTTCTTTGCTAGCGAAGTACTCATAGAGGCCTGATGGGCTATAATCGATGCACGCAGCTATCTCGCGCATTGATAAAGCTTCGACGCCGTGTTGCATTACAAGCTGCATCGCCGCTTCCAGAATAGTCTCCCTGGTCCTGGCTCGCCTCTTCTCACGAGGACTCGTCACGTTGGTCTCCCCTCTTTCTTCCGAACAGCGTACGGTAATAGTGTACCTCTCTATTTTCTTGTTGTCAAGGATGTACAATGGGCCACGGGCTTGTAAACTGCGCCCCTACACCATAGGCATGACGTGTGGAAGATCACATGATTTTGTAATACCCGCCTATGGTGTAGGGGCGCAGTTTACAAGCCCGCCGCTGGCCTATCTATTATGCTTTCACAAACTTGCGCCCGATTGCGCTCGCAATTGCCTCCGCCTGGGGCATGAGTTCGCGGAATTGCTCAATGGTCAATGATTGAGCGCCATCTTTAAGAGCCTCATCTGGATTAGGATGGACCTCGATCAGCAGGCCGTCCGTGCCAGCGGCCAGTGATGCCAGCGACATTGGCCCGACGAGATCACGTCTTCCTGTTCCCTGGCTGGGATCGGAGATGATGGGCAGGTGTGAAAGCGTCTTGATCAGGGGGATTGCACTGATATCCATCGTGTTGCGTGTGATCTTCTCGAAGGTACGAATACCGCGCTCACAGAGGATAACGTTACGGTTGCCGTGCGCGAGAATGTATTCAGCGGCCAGGAGCCACTCTTCGATGGTCGCTGACATGCCACGTTTGAGCACGACTGGTTTCTGGGTGCGTCCAACCTCATCGAGCAGAATATAGTTTTGCATGTTGCGCGTGCCAATCTGCAAAATATCGGCGTATTCACTGACCATTGCCACATCCGTTGGGGTCATAACTTCGGTGATGATCGCCATCCCAAATTCCGAACGAGCCTTTGCCAGTAATTTCAGCCCTTCTTCACCGAGGCCGCGAAAACCGTATGGGGAGGTTGATGGCTTAAATGCGCCACCACGCAGAATGACGGCTCCCTCTTTGCGTACAGCTTCTGCCGTTGTCATCAATTGCTGTTCACTTTCAACCGTGCAAGGCCCAGCCATCATGACGACCTCACTGCCGCCGACTCCCACGCTGCCAGAGGAGACATAGGGAACAGGAATATTCACGATGGTATCTTCAGGATGGAACTCGCGACTGGCAAGTTTGTAAGGTTTGGAGACGCGCAGGACGCTCTCTACGCCGGGCATCCCCTCAATGCTCTCCCCAATGCTGGGATTGATGCCGCCTATGCCACCTGGGGTGCCAGAAGGGCCAACGCCGCCAAGGACGCCGATGACAGTACGCTCAACGCCTTCAGAAGGATGGCCCGTTAAACCATGCTTTCCTAAGAACGTTAAGACTTGCTGGACATTTTCATTATTACTGGATGCTTTCATTACGACGATCATGCAAAAACTCCTTTGGACTATGCTATGAATATGCAGCACCATTGCCGCAGGGCGTGGGAAACCCGGCCCCTACGTACGTTGCGGAGAAGAAATACCCTTTTAGCGATCCATGCTCAACGTTGGACGCAGGCTGACTGCCCCGCGAATGTAGATATGTTGTATCTCGGCTGCACTGCGTTCTGTATTAACATGAAGCAGTATGCGGATACATTTGTCAAGACTACCAGGAATGGGAAGTTCGCGTGCACACATCAGCGCTGTTTCCGTCCAGCCCAGGCCACGTGCTGCTACCGCTGGAAATTCTGCATTCAGATCGTCTGTAAGAGTGAAAATCACGCTAGCGATATCCTCTGTTTTCAGATCATTGTGCAGGATCAGCAGTTGTAAAAGTTCTATTGTGGCCGCGAGTATCTCCTCCCGATCATTACTCTCTACGGTTGTTGCTCCTCGAATACCCCGACAATACATACCAGATCATCCCTTCTCAAAGGCTGCCCGTTTGTTGCACTTTTTATGCTTAATGAACAGACGTACCTCTATTTGGCCTTTTAAGGTTCTACGTATATACTCACCCCCTGAGAAGCGGTAGGAGTAGATCCTTTCATGATCCGCTTGAGGGTACTGAGACTATTGTAAGGGATAATGGCAACATAGTATATAGCAAGTTTATCCGATGTAAGGTAGAGATAATATGGCTAGAGTATACCATTTCTCTGCATCTCATCCTCTATCCCGTTTTCTTGAGCGTCCGTAATCGTTCATACGTGCCCTAAGAATCAGAAAAGTGTGTGAGTTAGGCTGCACTTTTGGCTACAGTTTTTGGCTTCCAGTATGACCTCTTAGGGGGCATACTGGAAGCTTCCGACAGCAATAATTCCGACATATCATGCAGAATTTTCTCCTCCATTTATCTCCTTGAGAAAGGCACTGAATGGCAAAGAAGACTACCTGCAAGCAATTCATAGAAGGATTATCATATGACACCTCCTATCATTCATCAACGGGAATGGACATTTCATCGGATCGTGGCCGAATTGCCCTTCATCCCGGCGACCTCCAACTGGCTCAAGCTATTGTGCTCGCTCCTGGCTGAGCCACTGATGTTTGTTTCATCCCTCTGTATCATTGCCGAAACTGTTTTGCCAGGAACAGCCACCTGGCCCAGTATTCTCACCAACGGACCCACAACGGTGATGAGTCTGGCTCCTGAAATCATATTGCCAGGATGTTTTCAGCAAGCCCAACGTGCCCGCTATGAGAGCGATGTATTGAAAGGAAATCTGCTCTTCTGCCTGTGTGCCCTCTTTGGGCTGTTGACCCTGATAACGCTGGCCTCGTTTATCTGGCATTTTTCGGGAGTTCTTGCCAATCTGATCCTATTCATTCGCTGTGGAGCAGGGATCAGCTACACGATCATCCTCAATATTTCCGGGCATGATGAGCAAGCTATCGATCCCCCACAACCAGCACCGGATGATCGAATTGAGCACCTGACCCAGACTGTCAACACTTTGACGGCACAATTGACGACCGTTTTATCGGTGACCCAAAATAATCAGTTCCTCATTGCCCCTCTTCAGGAAGCATTACCGCCTCGACAGCCTTCTTTGAGAGATTCGGTTCCACATCACCTCTCTACGATAATCCAGCCTGTGCGTCTTCCTGGTTGGAAAGAACCTACAGGTTTGCATCTGCTGACCATGGTTGCTCACCAGACAGCCGTTGAGGCCGAAGACCTGACACACAAAAGAGAGCAAGAAGGGCACGTCGAGATCCAGGAGGAAGCATCGATAATCACCTATCCTGTCGTCACAGGAGTCTCTGCGGAGAAAGTGAAGCAATTGATCGATGCCTTTTTGAAGGGAGGAAAGTGGCGTGATATGCCGGGCAATTATTCGCAGACGATCAAACCTGTGAGGGAGGCATGGGAACGATTGCATAGCACGCTATCATAGACTCTTATAGCTTCACAGAGCTTTGTAAAAGAACTCCGCGTCTCTACTGATGCTCAATGCCTTCTGTGTGATAAAATAAGGGGAACGGGCAGAAAGAAGAGAAGAACTGAGAGGAACGAGACGGTATGAGCCAGTCAGAACAACCCCAAAATGGGTTCTCAAAGATCGTTGTCCACCATCCCTATCGTTGTTCTTCCATTTTTCTTTTAGATGGGTATCCATGGGAGAGAATACAAGCCTTCTATCAGAAACGACTGAATGGAGGCTTGCCATGTGAACCTCTTTTCGATCTGGTCAAAGCGATAACAGCCTCCCCGTATGCACCACTTCTGCATGCAATTACGTCCCACACGTCCCTCAATATCCATGCATACAGCCCTTTCGTTCTGAATTATGAGATGGTCAAGATAGAGTATCTTGATGATGGACAGTTCTTGTTTACCTATCATGAAAATCCCTGGGGAAGCGGGATACAGCCTCCTTGGAGAAAAGTGTGCTCAAGCAATGAAAGCAAGGATGTGTTTGAAAGGCTTATCATTCATAAATTGAGGTGGGTTTCTCAAGAGTTTCGACGATGCCAAGCAAAGAATTATGAGCAGGCAGGGTTTTCTCACGCTTTACCCCTTTCATCGCTGACCAACCGTGAACGAAGCGATGTGGGCAAGTAGGGTGGTGCTGGTGTGGAGACGAAACCTGCACGTATTCCATTGCCTCAATACTCATGTACTTTTCTCTTCCACTGGCTTTTGTGCCGAAAAGGTAAAGAGGGGTCCAATCCCACAAAAATCTTCTCGATACATGTCTATTGAAATCTGGCGATCTATCCGTTCAAGCTCCTCCACTGTGGTTAGACCAGCTTGCAGCAGGAAGAGGGACGCTTCGTTGATCAAGGCATGAAAGCTCTCGCGCCAGGCTCGATTGGCCTCTTCATGCGTGTAGGAGGAGTCTAGGACGTTCACATCGGGACGAATATGCTCAAAGCCTGTTTGTGTGAGCAGATATCCCAACTGAGCCACCACTCCTATAAAGCGCGGCGAGGAAGCACGGCCATATCCTGTGTGGAAGAGCGCCTGACAGAGCATTTCCTGCAATCGTTCGAGGGCGACTGACGTGGTGTAAATGCTTTCCCCCTCGGTGATCACCACGTATCCTCCAGGCTTGAGCAGCGCAAAGCAGCGACTTAGCAGCAATGACCACCCTTCATTCTTGAGCCATCCCACTGCAAACCGCATATGGATGAGATCAAACGACCGTTCAGGAAAAGGGAGCTTGTTTGCCAAAAAATCGTGCACGCCAAAGGAAACGTTGGTTAATTGCCGGGAGCGTGCTCGTGCATTGGCATAATCTACCATGTCCGCCGAGAGATCAATGCCTGTTATCTCGGCATCTGGCCTATCGGTGGCGATATCTAACGCCCAACGGCCAGGGCCACATCCTACATCGAGGATAGCGATGAACTCTTCGTCTTCCAGATGTGGTGGGAGAAGACCCGTCACGCTGCTGACTAACCCTGCTTGATGATCCAGGCGTGCCCACTCTCCGGCAGAAGTGAGATCATTGATGTAGGTCACGGTTTCCTCCTCATGGTTCTTGCACCTCTTGTGTGATGCTTGTTGGATAAATCAGGTCAATGGGTTTTCCTGTGCTCAGGCTGGCTCTTGCTACTGCTTGTTTGATGGCTTCTATATCCTGTGTTGAGGGGAGAAAGAAGCGAAACGTGGGAGTTTCAGGATTGCCTTGAACATAGGCTTGAATGGTCTGTTTGATCTCATTCACCTTGCGTTGATGGTCCGCCTCATCGTGCAAATACGCGATTTCCTGTTTCATTGTTGTTTCTTCTCTTCCCCCAAATAATCAGAATTGGTTTGTGTTTTCCTCATCGTGCGGGTTCTTGATCGGTGGGGGCCCAGATAGTGTTTGCGATCAGGGCAATGGCTTGTTCAGGCCCTACAAGTTCCGCAAGCTGCTCATGGTGTTTCCCGATATTCTCCGTTTTTTGGCTGATAAAATCATGGCGTGCGACTCCGCTGGCAAGCCCTTCTAATCCAAGTTTGCTCGCCTGGTATTCTTGCTCTATTTGTTTGAGTATTTGAGCCACATCACTTTGATTGTTCATTCTGCCTCCTTATATGATTTCCCGGCGTTATTCCTATTGAAGTTTAGAAGGTAAGAGTGGTATTATCAAGAAACAATGTGTTCCTTGGTAGGAACACTGTGTTAATAAGCTGTGAATGTTCGAGAGGGGATGGACGGCATTGAATAAAAAATACCTGATGGAGATAGATGGGAATGCATTCGGGAAGCTGGTCAAATCGTTCCGGGAGCAACGCGGATGGTCACAAGGAGAACTGGCGGAGCGCTGGGGGCACACGCGTGAATATGTCTCCTTGATTGAGCGGGGCAAGCGGAAGCTCAGCAAGCAAGAGCAGGTGAATCGCCTGGCGGATCTCCTGGAAATTCCGACCGAACAATTAGACGCTGTAGGCAAAGGGATACCGCAACGTCATGTCCATGCAGAAAAGCCTGCGGATGCCGATGATATCCTGCTTCAGACGCTGCTTGAGCCATCGCTAGCAACCGTGAAGCTCTCCTGGTTTCTCTGGCTTGCCGATGGTGAGAATATTTCTATTTCGGATAATCTGGCAAATCTGATTGAACGATTAGATGAAGCGTTGACAAAACATCATGGTCAATTCTTGAAACCTGCTCAGAAAGTGCTTGCATGCGCCCATGAAATGCAAGGCAAGATTGCCTTTGACCAGCTCCGATACACTGATGCTGTTGGACATTTTCAGGAGATGCTTGACCTCGGTACAGAATTACACGATGCAAATATCCTCGCCTTAGCACAAATTCATCGAGCTGATGTGCTGCGTAAAAGAGGTCGTTATGAGGCATCGGTACGCATACTCAACTCTATTCCGCCCATAGAAGACCTGGCAAGTCGTTATATAGAAGGGGTGCGCTGGCAGATCCTGGCCCGAACTCATTCAGGATTTGGATATGAAGACGCGTTCCTCGATGCGATAGATCATGCAGAAGAAATTGCAACGAACACGAAAGAAACAATCGATACCCAATATAATCAATTCAATCTCGTCGAGGTCCTTCAGGAAAAAGCGCAGGGATATACAATGCTCTGGCAACCAGAGAAAGCTCTGAATATCTATCCCCGTACCGATCAGCTCAAACCGTTTCGCCCTCTGCGCGAACTGGGATCGTATACGATTATTAAGGCGCAGGCTCATACATACAGTGGAGATGTAGAGAAAGGCATCGGTCTCGCAATACGTGGCATCGAACTAGCGCACAGCTATGGATCACAACGGCATATTAGCCGGGTACAGGTCATGTATGAACGGCTCCAATTGACGCGGTTGCAGAAACATCCTCGTGTGAAAGATTTAAAAGAAGCTTTACGAAGTGTGCAATGATACAACAAGAACATTTCAATAAGGGCGTTTTATACATCATCGTTTGTGGCACCGAATATGCTACACGGGTCCACAATTTTGTCGGGAAAGCGCAGCAAGCGGGCTGGGAAGTCTGTGTCGTGTTGACTCCGATGGCAACACGCTTCGTCGATGTGGCTCAACTTGCCCAACTGACAAAGCATCCGGTGCGTAGTGAGTATAAACGGCCAGAAGATCCTGATGTTTTGCCGCGTGCTGATGCTCTGCTTGTCTTTGGTGCGACCTTTAATACCATCAATAAATGGGCGTTAGGCATCAGCGATAACCTGGCTCTGGGCCTGCTCTGCGAATATACGGGACTCAAGAAACCAATCCTGGCAATTCCAGTTGTCCGCCAGGGAGGTGGCCTCGACACACATCCTGCCTTTAGCCAGAGCCTGCATACCTTGAGACGTTATGGTATCTCTGTTTTCTATGAGCCGGAGGTCTATCCTCCTCGAAATGAAGTACCAGACGAAATCATTCTTGGTAAACTCCAGAGGGTGATGGAGGATCATGACTAGGAATGAAATCTTCTGAGATCAAGGTCGAGAGGTCTCTTCCAGGCTGTTTCTGCCAGGACCTTATTCGATGCCGTCCACTCAATCTCTAACATGGGTATCTGCGCTCGTTTGTTTGTCCATGTGAGCATCAGAGTATGTGTCTACAAATCCTTTTGTGGATGCCTGTCTAGCAACGAAGAGAAGCCTAATTAACACGAGTTCCAGTTGCCCATGTCGATAACGGACCAGATGCCATTGTCATATTGAAAGGTAAAGGTATGGCGCGCAGTGTCATGGGTCACATCGGGTGATGAAACAAGCGCAAACGTGTATTGGGCACAGGCAAGAAATTGCGGTTGCGTAACGGGACCTGTTTGAGAATGATATGTGAGTGTGTCAAAACTCAGGATAATGTTTTTCCCTCTAAAATCGCTTCCGTTTTCATAATAATATTTAATGGCTACCTCTGCATCACTGTAGGTGGGATAAGGTATCGTCGTTTGCCCAGGGGTGTTTTCCGTTGTTGGAGCAGGGGCGTTCACCTTTGGTGAGGGAGATGTATTGGTTGTTGTCGAAACACGTGTAGCTTTCGTTGAGATAGGAGTTGTGATTGGTGATGTAGTGACATTGGTGCGTGGAACGAGCGTATATTTTGCTGACAGAGCGTTGAAAGAGAATACCCCTCCAAGAATGATCCCCACAACCAGAAGTGTTCCAATGATGTAACGGAGAGGTGACACCGCAGATTTTGTAGGAGAAGCAACTTGCAAAGGTGGCAAGGCAGGTTGTGGGAGAATGGCGGCAACGGTTGGTTCAAGGCTTGCAGATGCTGTTGGACGTACGTATGGGTCTGGCTTCAAGAGCAGTGTTGCGGTACTTATATCATAGGTGAGAGCCTGACGGAACGCCGAGGCAAATGCACTCACTGATGGAAAACGCTCTTCGGGCCTCTTCGCGAGTGCACGCAAAAGCATGGCGTCGAGTGCTGGCGAAAGGCGCGGATTGATCTCGCTGGGAGCCTTTGGTGGGATACTCATGTGCTGAAACATAACTTGTTCTGCCCGACCTTGAAATGGAACAACACCCGTAAGCAACTGGTAGACCATAATTGCAAGAGCATATTGGTCAGTGGCAGGAACTGCCGCACCACTCCATTGTTCTGGTGCCATATAGGTGAAGGTGCCACGCACGCTGTTGCTTGCCGTAGAGGTTGCCGTCGTGATTCTTGCCACTCCAAAGTCGACTAGGAACAAATCTGGATAGGTAGGGTGTTCGGCGTTTACACGAACCAGGAAATTGGAAGGTTTGACATCTTGATGGATAATGTTTCGATCATGGACATGTTGTAGAGCGGAGGCCGATTGAGTAAGCAGGTTCCCGACATCCTCTGGAGAGAGCATATGAGGGTTGTCCCTTTGCATCAACCAATCTGCAAGTGAACCTTCCGGGCGATATGGCATGACCATATAGACCAGAGAACCGCCCGTCACCTTTTCTTCGCCAAAATCGTAGATGTTCAGAATATGGGAATGATCGAGTTGGGAAATGCTTTTCATCTCGCGCTGAAAGAGACGAGTCGTTTCCTGGGCCGTGGTATAGTCAGGATAGGCTACTTGTTCGTTCCGTACAACTTTGATGGCGACCTGGCGGGTAACGTGGGAATCCTCTGCGAGATAAACCTCACCCATCCCACCACGTCCAATTTGACGAAGAACATGATAGTGTCCCAGATATTGACCTGCTAATGTCATCCTGTTGCCTCATAAAATAGAACTATTCTTCTTTTATAGAGAGGTATATATTGATAGTATAACATAGATGTAAATAGATAGAACAATAATTTAATTTACCTGGATGTATAGAAAGATGAGCAAAATAATAATTTGCCTGGATGTATGCATCAATAAATGGTAAAATACTTGATCTGTCAAATGGTTTATTATAATGCACTTCATCCTGATCTTTTCTAGAGTTCTACTCCGAAAGAATTGCCTTCTATTTTCTTAGAACAAATGATATATACAAATTTACCTTCAAATAATGTATACTCTTCGTAGAAGGCTTTTTTAGGGTAACGTATTTTAATACCGTATATTTTAATTGAGCTTAGTGTGGGAAGAAATTAATGGCAAATAACAAGCCACATATTTGTTTCGAGCGTGTAATTCCACCCAGGTACACGAAAATCGCTCGTCAGAAAGCAATAGCAGAGAACCCGACTAATGCTAATAGTTCTACCTTTGAAGCGGCTGTATTGCGCTCAAAGTTGTGGAAACCTGGGAGAACATTGCATGTTACTTTTTTGGATGGTCACCCGGTTGTACAAACAAAGGTAGAGTCCTATGCTCATATATGGAGTCAATATGCAAATATCACTTTTGCCTTTGGCTTTGATCTCAATGCGGAGATACGCATTTCTTTTAAAGATGAGGGTTCATGGTCGGCAATTGGCACAGATGCCCTTATAGAAGAGTATTACCCACCTAATACCCCAACGATGAATTATGGGTGGCTTACACCAGACTCTCCTGAGAAAGATTATTCTTCTGTTATGCTCCACGAATTTGGTCACGCTCTCGGCATGATTCACGAACATCAAAATCCAGCCAACCCCATTCAATGGAACGAGCAGGTAGTTATTGCTGCCTTATCGGGACCACCCAACTTCTGGGACAAACAAACTGTTCACTCTAACCTTTTCGAGTATTATGAACGATCTCGTACACAGTTTACCCACTTTGATGCTCAGTCAATTATGCTCTACTCTTTTCCTAAAGAGTGGACAAGAAATGCGATGGAATTTCCTGTAAATTATACGCTGTCGCAAACTGATAAAGACTTTATCAAAGCCCGTTATCCACAATGACTAACCTTACAGTATCGTTTGATTGTACATGAAGTGCAGCTTATAGGTCGAAACTCTATCATGTGAGAGGTGAAGTGTATGCGCCTCAATAATACGCGCTTAACAGGCCCTCAAGTTGAAGAATTTCGACTAGCAATTCGCGATGCATTTAATGATAGACAAAAATTCAAAGAATTTTTATTTACTCAACTCAATCGACAACTTGATGATATAACTCCTAGAGAAGCTTTTCCTACGGAGATATACAATGTTGTAACGGCTGCAGACGATGAAGATTGGACTGAAGAGTTTCTTAAAAGTGCACGATTATGGCGTCCTACGAATACAAAACTTCTCATATTTGCACAGCAATTCGGATTAGCCCCCAAACTACCATCAGAATCCGAAATCAAAAGTACACTTGAACGTATGGTGCGTCCAAATAATAAATCGGTTGATGCAGCAGTGTGGGCAGAAAAGTTATTACAGATTGTAGGGCAAATCTGTCGTATAGAGGTTAGAGATGGAGGAGAGACCAGTTTCGGAACGGGTTTCTTACTAGGGCCAGACGTTATCATGACTAACTATCATGTGGTAGAGGGTGTTATCAAAGGAAGTATTGCAGCTAAAAACGTTTCAATTCTTTTTGATTTTAAGAAAACAGCGAATACTTCTCTACCTGGTATTCCGTATTATTTAGCTGAAAATCATTGGCGTATCGATCATAGCGAGTATAGCCCACTGGATGAAGTACGTAATTCTTGGGATAGGCCATGTGACGAAGACAAACTAGATTACGCACTCATGCGC
>JACDAE010000637.1 GCA_013695595.1 Ktedonobacteraceae bacterium
GGGTAAAGCATAACGCGTTAAAAGCGCACGTCTTTTTGTTCTCTGTGAGGAACTTTGAGAATCCGTCTTTCTCGTTCCTTTATTATTTTTGGGAGATATTTCCATGCAATACCGTTATACCCTTCTCTATGCTTCATTTCTACATTCTACTATGCCATTTATTGTATACTGCATCATTGCGTACCTCTGTAACTCATGGCATCTCGTCAGAAGTATAACGCATAAGATTTCGTTTAGCAAGATAAGAATAAGCTAAGAAAGCTTAGAATCCTTGGAAAATAGTACTAATGTATACTTTTGTGCCTTATCACCCGATGGGTAGGGGCGCCACCTTGCGTGCGCCCGTGGGCATGCAACAACGTTTCTTGGAGAACGGGCGCACGCAAGGTAGCGCCCCTACCCATCTACGGCAGTCCCACCCTTGAATAAAGACTTGCTTCTATGTATACTTATGGAAGAAATCTGCATTAGGAGAAAACAAAGCCTTTTGCAATTTTTCAAACTCTTCAACAATCTTCCAACAACCAAAATTATTCTAAAGAGGAGTAGTCATGAGCGATTCGTCTTTTAACACCCCCTCTACCTCCAACCGCTGGGTTATCGTCGTTGCCGCTGTTATCGTTCAGCTCGCACTGGGTTCGGTCTATGCATGGAGCGTCTTCCTGACCCCGGTCATTAAAGCGTTTAGCGTGGCGAAACCGGCTGCAAACCTTACCTTCAGTATTACACTGCTGGCACTTGGAATAACGGCAGGCTTCGGTGGCTATCTACAAAGCCGTTTCGGGCCTCGTACCATTGCTACAGCAGGCGGCATTCTTTACGGACTGGGAATTATCCTTGCAGGTCTTACAACGCCTCTTCACAGCCTTGTCATCCTCTATATTACGTATGGCATTATCGGGGGCATCGGAATTGCACTCGGCTACATCGTGCCAATCGCGATGCTTATCAAGTGGTTTCCCGACAGGCGTGGTTTCATTACAGGACTCGCCGTTGCAGGTTTTGGATTAGGCGCTTTCTTTGTATCGCAGATCGCCCCACCGCTGCTTAAGAATGTAGGATTAGGGTCCACGTTTCTCTATTTAGGAATCGCCTACCTCATTATAGTCGTCGTTGCGGCACAATTTTTCCGTAAAGCGCCCGATAACTACGCCCCTGCTGGCTGGACACCTTCAGCAGTCACTCAGGAAACACGCACAGCACGCAGCTATACGCTACAGGAAGCATTGCGTTCACCGCGCTGGTACGTTCTCTGGCTGCTCCTGGCGCTGAACGTTACGGCAGGAGCAGCACTTATCTCGGTTGCCTCGCCACTGGCTCAGAGTTTCGCAGGGGTTACGGCAGCTACAGCGGCCTTCCTTGTCGGTATCATCTCTATCTTTAATGGGGCTGGTCGTCTCTTCTGGGGCTGGATCTCCGACCTTATTGGACGACCTTTCACCTTCCTGAGCCTGTTTGTCATCCAAATCATCGCTTTTCTCGTGTTACCATCATTGACGAGTTTCGCACTCCTGGCGATCCCTTTCGCATTGATCGGCCTCTGTTATGGTGGTGGCTTCGGCACAATGCCGGCCTTCGCTGCTGACTTCTTCGGGCCAAAGAATGCTGGGACCATCTACGGTGTGATGCTCACAGCCTGGAGTGCGGGCGGTATTGTAGGACCAATCCTGATCTCCAGTCTGGAATACAAAACAGCTCTTTATGTCATTGCCGGGATCATGGTGGTCAGTTGTATACTGCCATTTGTGGCACGTACTCTTGCACGCCAGCAAGAGCCTGTCGAGGTCGTTGTACAAGCTGACAAATAAAAAGAGGAACAGAGCATGCAAGAGAATTCATTTTTCCCCCAGCCAGTGCAGGCTGCAGTCTCACAGGTCTTGCAGGTTGGTTCGCATATACAGCCATTCAGTAAAGAGAGCACGGAGAAAGCTCCACGTATCCGCGACGCCAAAAAAGTGCATAGCGTCTGCCCATACTGCGCGGTCGGCTGCAGCCTGAATGTTTATGTGAAAGATGGACGCGTGATTGATATCGAGGGCGCTCCCGAAAGTCCCATCAATCATGGAACATTATGTCCCAAGGGTTCAGCCACATTTCAGTATACCGTCAACTCTAGTCGGCTGACGCAGGTACTTTACCGTGCACCTTATAGCGATGCCTGGGAAGTGAAGCCGCTGGATTGGGCGGTAGAGCAGATCGCGCAACGCGTGAAGAAGACGCGTGACGAGACATTTGTGGAACGTCTGGATGATGGGCGTGAGGTCAATCATACATTGGGAATTGCCTCTTTAGGTGGCGCAACGCTCGATATTGAAGAAAATTATTTAATGAAGAAGCTGCTCAATGGAGGTCTGGGGATCGTCTCGATCGAAAACCAGGCCCGCATTTGACACAGCTCCACTGTACCCGGTCTGGGTACCACACTGGGACGCGGCGGGGCCACGTCTTTTCCACAGGATCTTGTCAATAGCGACTGCATTTTGATCATGGGCAGCAATATGGCTGAGGCTCATCCAATTGCGTTCGCCAACGTGGTCAAAGCAAAAGAGCGCGGTGCACAGGTCATTCATGTTGACCCGCACTTTTCGCGTACTTCGGCATTGGCAAATCTCTTTATTCCAACACGCGCCGGTAGCGATATCGTCTTTTTAGGGGCGATTATTCACTATCTGCTGGAAAACAATGCCTACTTCTCTGACTATGTTGTGAATTATACCAATGCACCCATGCTCATTCGGCCAGATTACCAGGACGCTGAGGAGTTGGAAGGCATCTTCTCCGGCTACGATGCAGATACCGCGACATATAGCGATCAGAGCAGTTGGGACTATCAGCGCGACGAGCAAGGGCAGCCATTAATGGATGTTACCTTGCAAGATCCACACTGCGTCTTTCAGATTATGCGCCATCACTTTGCCCGTTATACCCCTGAAATGGTCGAGAATTCATGTGGCGTATCGCAGGAGCAGTGGATGCAGGTCGTGCAGGCGCTCGTGGCGAACTCTGGACGCGAACGCACAACTGCATTATGTTACGCAGTGGGCTGGACGCAACAGACTAAGGGCGTGCAAATCATCCGTGCGGCGGCCATTATGCAGCTCCTGTTAGGGAATATTGGACGACCCGGTGGCGGCATCCTCGCACTGCGTGGACATGCCTCAATCCAGGGCTCAACCGATGTGCCTACGCTCTATGATCTCCTGTCTGGCTACATGCCACAACCTGCGGCACAGCTTGTGAAGAGGCCAGATACGGAATCCTCACAGAGCGCAACTACATGGGGCAAAAGAGTGGATGAGAAGACAAATGCACTCTCGCAGCAAACCTTGCAGGAATATATAGACACCGCCGGCCAGAAGCTTGGCTGGTGGTCCAATATTCCTTCGTATATCGTCAGTCTGCTTACGGCATGGTATGGCGATACAACGGGCGAAAAAGATTATGGGTACCACTGGCTCCCCAAGATCATCGGCGACCACTCGCATCTGGTGACCAGTTATGAAATGTTGGATGGCAAAGTGAAGGGGTATTTCGTCTTCGGGCAGAATCCAGCGGCAGGCAGTACCGACGCACGCATGCAGCGTAAAGCTCTGGCACAGCTTGACTGGATGGTTGTCGCTGATCTGTATGAGGTGGAGACGGCGGCCTTCTGGTACAAGGGACCGGAGCCGGTCGACTCCAGCAAGATCAAGACAGAAGTCTTCTTGATGCCAGCGGCGGCCTCCACGGAGAAAGAGGGCAGTTTCACCAATACGCAACGTCTGCTCCAGTGGCGCGATAAGGCCATTGATCCGCCGGGCAATGCACGTTCAGATCTATGGTTTGTCTTCCAACTGGGCAAGCGCCTCAAAGAACTCTACGCGGACAGCAAGGAGCCAAGGGATCGTCCTATTCAGGCACTGACCTGGGATTATGAAATGAAGGAGCAAGAACCCGATTTCCATATCCAGGGCGAGCCAGATGCCTTATTGGTCCTGAAAGAGGTCAATGGGTATTATGTCCATCCACCCACATCCGAAAAGAG
>JACDAE010000068.1 GCA_013695595.1 Ktedonobacteraceae bacterium
GCTCTCCTGGTGCAACAACCTGTAGCACCGGTGATTGGCGTCAGGCGTACGCGAACTATCTGCTTCAGTATGCCAAAGATTACCAGAGTGCTGGCGTCCCATTGACGTATATTGGGGCATTTAACGAACCCAACCTGACCACCTCTTATTCCAGCATGGTCATGAATCCCACCCAGGCGGCTGACTTTATCGCAGTCCTGGGACCAACCTTGAAGGCGTCGGGATTGAGTCCCAAGATTGTCTGTTGCGATGGAGAGGGCTGGGACACTGCCCAGAGCTACGCGAGCGGCATTACGAGTAACGCAACCGCCAACTCTTATACCGGCGTCATCTCCAGCCATGGCTATACCCAGGACCCCAACTCCGCATTGACCGGCACCGGCACCAAACACATATGGCAGACGGAATGGTCAAAGTTTGATAACTGGGACCCGAACTGGGATACCGGAACTGATGCCTCTGGATTCACCTGGGCGCAATATATCCACACCGGTATCACGGTCGCTAATTTGAGCGCGTTCCTCTACTGGTGGGGCTTCGGCTTCAACAGTACCGACAATGGAGCACTCATCCACGATAACAATGGAACGGTGATCCCTTCCAAACGCCTTTTTGCGATGGGCAACTATAGTCGTTTCATTCATCCTGGGGCAACGCGTATCGGGGCAACCAGCGGCGATAGCAACCTGGAGACCACGGCTTATACCAATACCGATGGTTCCACTGCGATTGTGATCTTAAACACCTCGTATAATGACACTGCTGCCTCGCTCGCATTGCAGAACACCGGTGTCGCAGCAGGCTCGGTTGCTACTCCGTACATCACGAATGCCACGAACAATATAGCGGCCCAGGCTTCGCTGCCAATTGCGAGTGGATCGTTCAGCGCCACTGTGCCTGCACGTTCGCTGGTGACCTACGTTATAGCGCCATCAACGGGAGGCACACCAACTCCGACACCTACAAAGACAGTGACCCCAACAGTGACCCCAACGGTGACTCCAACGCATACACCGACACCCACCCCAACACCTTCTCCGACTCCAACCTCTGGTAGCAAATGCAAAATCAGCTATGTGATCCAGAATCAGTGGTCGGGCGGCTTCACCAACAGCACAACAATTACGAATACTGGATCGACCACGATCAGTGGTTGGACATTGAAATTTGCCTTCCCTGGCAGTCAGCAGGTCTCGCAAGGCTGGAACGGAATTTTCTCGCAGCAGGGCAATCAGGTAACGGTCCAGAATATGAGCTATAATGGTACAATCTCACCGGGAGGTTCGATCTCTATTGGCTTCAACGGTTCGTGGACGGGGAGCAACCCCAATCCCACCTCGTTTACCGTGAACGGGGCGGCGTGTAGTATATAGGCATAAACCGCAATTTCTTGCGCTATAGCTTGCGCAAGAAATTGCGGGTGCGTTCGTTTTCTGATAGATCAAAGAGTTGCTCCGGTGGACCTTGCTCAACAATCTGGGCCTTATCCATGAAGATAACGTGATCAGCAACTTCACGGGCAAAATCCATTTCGTGGGTGACGACAACCATCGTCATCCCCTCTTCTGCAAGCTGCTTCATAACCTTGAGCACCTCACCGACCAACTCAGGGTCTAGCGCGGAGGTTGCCTCATCGAAGAGCATCAACTTGGGATTCATTGCCAGGGCACGTGCTATGGCGACACGCTGTTGCTGCCCACCGGACAACTTATGTGGGAAGGCATCACATTTCTCCGCCAGCCCGACCTTGGCAAGCAGACTCAGTGCACGCTCGCGCACTTCCTCAACGGGATGATGCAGCACATGGATGGGTGCCTCCATGACATTTTGGAGCGCGGTCTTGTGCGGAAACAGGTTAAAGCGTTGAAAGACAAAGCCAACCTGCGCACGAATACGCGCAATGTTCGCCTCTTTATCTTCCACCAGTTGCCCGTTCACCTCGCGATAGCCGATCAACTCATCTTCGATATAGATGCGACCACCATCGATCTTCTCCAGGTGATTGAGGCAACGTAGCAACGTCGTCTTACCCGATCCGCTGGGTCCAATAATCACAACGACCTGTCCACGTTTGACCGCTAGATCTACGCCATCAAGGACGGTGAGCGGACCAAATCGCTTCACGATTTTCTCGGCGCGTACCATTACGCCTGGAGTTGTTTCTTGCAATACCATCGCTTTTTCCTTCCAGTAAACTACTCTAGCGGAGACGTGGAGAACCAAAGCCAAGCATACGTGCCCCCCACTTCTTCTGGTCCAGTTCTATCTTTGTCGTGCGGTTGGGGTCCAGACGATTTTCAATCCAGGCCTGGACATAGCCCCAGATCGTGGTCAAAAGCAGATAATACAGCGTCGCAACAATGAGGAGTTCGAAGATCGTGAATGTTGGCGAACCAAATTGTTCGGCAAAACCGGTTAATTCTCTTAACCCGATGACTGAAGCAATCGATGTTGTTTTCAGCATATTATTGAATTCATTGCCGAGCGGAGGAACAATCACGCGGGCAGCCTGCGGTAAGACAATGCGCCGCATAGCCAGGCCATAGCGCATACCCAGTGATTTGCCCGCCTCCATCTGACCAGTATCAACCGATGTAATACCTGCGCGGGTAATTTCAGACATATAGGCCGCTTCGTTCAAAGAAAACGCGATCAATACACAGGTAATATCGGATAAAAGAAGACCGGGAAAAATTCTTGGCAGGCCATCATAGAGCAACAAAACCTGTACCAGCAACGGGCTACCGCGAAAAAACCAGATATACGCACGAGCGATCGCCGATAGCCAGGGATAACGTGACATACGCATCAAAGCAATAAATAGGCCAAGCACAACCCCCACAATCTGCGCCACAACGGAGATCCAGAGAGTCGTCCAGGCGGCTTGCAGCACAAAGCCAGAAAAGATAAACTGCTTAAAAGCATCCCACTGAAACATGGAAATCTCTCCTTATGAAAAAGCTCCTGGCCCCCTCTAAAGGAGAGAAGACCAGGATTGCGACGATACCACTGCACTGGCGCGATGGTCAGATCGAGCTAAGAAATTTCCTGCGTGGGATTCAATTGCCATTTGGCAAACAGATTGGCGTAAGTGCCATCGGCCTTTACCGCATCGAATGCCTGTTGAACCGCAGTGAACATGGTTGTATCGCCTTTGCGTACCGAGATGCCCTCAGGGGCTGCATTCACAATGGAACCGGCAACCTGGAAACGGCCCGAGTTCAATTTGAGATAATAGTCTGTAACGGGCGAATCCTGAAAGGTGGCTTCAACGCGACTGGTGACCAGCAGATTGATAACATCGGTCTGTGCGCTCAGCACCGTCAGTTTGACGGGGTTAGCTTTACAATCGGCCTTATTTGCAGCATTCAGGGTGTCCAGTTCGGTGGTGCCGTCCTGCACGCCGACCGTCTTGCCACACAGATCGGTGACGGTCGTAATCTTTTTGGGATTGCCGTTCGCTACCAGGATAGATTGACCGGCATTAAAATAGGGCACGAAGTCGACCTGTTTCTGGCGATCAGGCGTGATTGTTTGCGCGGAAATGACCACGTCATAGCGTTTCGCCTTCAGATCATCAACGATGGTTGTGAAATTAGCGGTCTTGACATTGGCGGTCAGTCCCATACGTTTGGCCATCTCTGTAATTAGATCCACATCAAAACCGGTAGCCTTGCCAGAGGCGGTATCCATAAACTCTTGAGGTGGATAGGTCGTATCGCTCCCAACCGTCAACGTGCCCGAAGCGATCAAATCAGTGGGAGCCGCAATGCTGGCTTTTGTTGTTGGCGTGCCGCTGCTCCCCGTAGAAGTCGAACTTCCACAAGCGGAGAGCAACAGGGAGAACCCGATCACCACACTCACAGATAACAGATAAAGGAAAGAGTGTCGTCGGGTCGTGTTGGAAATAAATGACATGCAGGCAACCTCCTATGCGAAAGGATAGTTTCGCGTATAAACATGGGTAGTGTAGCACACAATGGAAAGTGTCGACAAGACAGATGGACAGGCACACAATATTCCTTATCCTTCCCTCCCTAAAAGGTCGATACATCTGGCCCCTACCTTGTATTGTATACTACGTTCATTTTAGCGCGACCTATCACCAGATTATGGTTTTGATAGCCCTGATGCATATCCTTGACCTCTGTAGAGTTTCGTGCGTATACTGTTCTTTAAGAGGTTAGCAAGAACTCATATTCTTTCATAAACCGCTTGCAGGTTCTGAAAGATGCCGTACAGGAAATATCGCCAGCGGCGGGTAACAGCGTAGTTATCCGCCGCGTGTTATTGCGGCGCGGCAACACACCATTGCATCGGCATAAGCACACTATTGAGTGCTGGTCGGGCAGTACATTGGAGCATTTTTTTATGACAATTCAACAACATAAGATTATCCCTATCCCTGAAGTAGAGCCACGCGCCATCATCCCTAATCAAAATCTGCGGGTGCCCGGCCCAACGGCTATTCCACCTGAGATCATGCAGGCCCAGGCCCACCAGATGATCAACCATCGCGGACCAGAGTTCTCAGCGATCATGAAACGGGTCACGTTGCGCCTGCAATATTTCTTCCAGACGGAAGCGCCCGTCCTGACCTACCCGGCATCCGGTACCGGTGGACAGGAAAGCGCCATCGCCAATCTTTTCTCAGCAGGTGACCATGTCGTTGTCATCACCATTGGCAACTTCGGTGATCGCCTCGCCAAGATCGCCGATATCTATGGACTCAACGTCACACGCATTTCATTTGCCTGGGGCGAGGCCGCTGATCTCACGGCCATCGAGGCACGCCTCAAAGAATTGCCTCCTTACAAAGCTGTCTTGATGACACATAATGAGACTTCGACGGGCGTCACAAACGATGTTCAGACGCTCTCGGCCCTGGTTCATCGCCTCAGCCCTGATGCACTGGTCGTTGTCGATGCCGTCAGTTCAATGGGCTGCGTGCCCCTGGAGATGGATGCCTGGGGACTCGACGTGGTCTTCACCGGCTCTCAGAAAGGCTGGATGGTCCCACCGGGCATTATGATGATCGCCGCCAGCCCACGTGCATGGGAAGCCCAAAAAGTGGCAAAACTGCCCCGCTTCTACTTCGACTGGACGCTTGCACGCAAGCAACTCGAAGCATCCTGGCAGCATCCAACCACGCCGCCCGTTTCGATCTTCTATGCGCTCGATCTGGCTCTAGAGATGATGCTGGCTGAGGGTCGGGACGCCATCTTTGCGCGCCATCTTCGTGCAGGAGAGTATATCCGCACCCGCGCCAAAGCCATGGGTCTACAACTGCTGGCCGACCACCAATATGTCTCGAACACCGTCTCTTCCATCTATTTCCCTGAAGGGGTCGATGGCAAGGGTCTTTTGAGCGCACTACGCAAAGAAGATAATATCGTACTCGCATCGGGCCAGGGCCAGTTGCAGGGGAAAATCTTCCGCATCGGACATCTGGGTTTCTTCACACAGGCCGATCTGGAGCAGGTGATGGACACGCTTGAGAAACGTCTGCCGGAGTTTGGGTACAGGCGTTAAAAGCGCAGAGAGGATAGAGAAGAGAACATGGCAGAGGGACAGGGAAACACGATTGGTGCAACAGAGGAGGAAAAGACAACCGAGAAACTCAAAATCCTCATCACTGATCGTATCGCACAGGAAGGCATCGACCTGCTGCGCACACAGCTACCTGAGGCGCAGATCGACGAGCGCCCAGGCATCAAGCCAGAGCAGTTGAAAGCCATTATTGGCGACTATTCCGCATTGATTGTGCGCAGCGAAACACAGGTCACTGCCGATGTGCTGGCCGCCGCAACCAATATGAAGATCGTCGGACGTGCTGGCGTTGGCGTCGATAACATCAATACAGAAGCAGCCACACGCCTGGGCATCATCGTCGTCAATTCGCCAACTGGCAATATCATCGCTGCCGCCGAACATTCCGTTGCAATGCTGATGGCACTGGCACGCCACATTCCCGCCGCCACCGCAAGCGTTAAAGCGGGTAAGTGGGAGAAGAGCAAATTTCTGGGCGTCGAGGTGCGTCATAAAACCCTCGGCGTGATTGGCCTGGGCAAAGTTGGTATGGCGGTCGCTCGCCGGGCACAGGGCTTAGAGATGCAGGTCATCGCCTATGATCCTTTTGTCTCTCCCGAACAGGCGCGCAAGAACGACATCAGTATGCTTACGATAGACGAGGTGCTCGTACAGGCCGATTTCGTCACGCTGCATACATCGCTCACCAGCGGTCCGAACGGTACCCGTGGCCTGATCGGCGAACGTGAACTACGCCTGATGAAGCCCACCGCGCGCCTGATTAACTGCGCTCGTGGTGGCCTGATCGAGGAAGAAGCCCTGCTGAACGCCTTAAACGAAGGTCGCCTCGCAGGAGCCGCTCTCGATGTCTTCAGCCAGGAACCGATTCGCGATAATGAAGTGCTCAAACAACTGGTCGCCCATGAGCGAATCATCGCAACTCCGCATCTAGGAGCCTCCACAGAAGAGGCACAGGTCGGCGTTGCAACCGATGTGGCAGATCAGATCGTCTCCGTCTTGCGCGGCGGCTTCCCACGTGCTGCCGTCAATGCGCCGCTGATCCTGCCGGAGACGTTGAAGATCCTGCAACCCTACATGAACCTCGTCGAAAAGATGGGACGCCTGTACACTCAGTTGCAGCCAGGTCCAATCAATAAGATCGACCTCATCTATAGTGGTGAGATCGCCAGCTACGATCTGCGACCATTACAGGCCGCCTTGATCAAGGGCCTGCTGGAATCCATCTCGGATGCACATGTCAACATGATCAATGCGCAGGTGCTGGCAAAGGCATGGGGTTTAGAGATTACCGAGCAGAAATCGACTACGCCAGCCGAGTTCGCCAACCAGGTGACGCTGCGCGTGCAAAACTCTGACGGTTCCGTCTCATCGTTCGCTGGCAAACCGGGTTCAGGCGACGAGCGCATCGAAGTCCTCAGCGGCACAATTCTGCATGACACACCACGCATCGTACGAGTGGGACGCTATTGGACCGAGTTTGTGCCGGAGAGCTACATTCTCTTCTGCCGCAACTACGATCAGCCGGGTATGATCGGTCGCGTTGGAACGATATTGGGGAAAGCCGCAGTCAACATTCACCATATGGATGTCGGCCCCAGTGTTCGCACACCGCGCCGCCAGGATATTCCGCTCGATACCGCGCTGATGGTTATCCTGGTCGATGATCCCATCCCTGAGTGGGCACTCAACGAGCTCAATGAAACGGGCGATATCTTCGGCGTGACAATGGTCAAATTATAAAGGAGCTTACGATGATTACAGGGCTAGGACATCTCGCATTTCGTATTACCAATCTTGAGCGGTCGCTGGACTTCTACTGCAACAAGCTCGGCTTGCGCGAGGCATTTCGCCTCGACCGTGAAGGCGAGCCATCACCCTGGATCGTCTACTTGCAGGTTGCTCCCAACCAGTTTATCGAACTATTCCCCGGTGCGACAGGAGATGTTCCGTCGCGCCAGGGAACTGGCTACAACCATTTCTGCCTCGTCGTCGATGATATGCAAGCGACCCTGCACGAACTGGCTGAGCATGGCCTGCCCATCTCCGGTCAACCACAACAAGGAATTGATCACAACTGGCAATATTGGATCGATGATCCGGATGGAAATGCGATTGAGCTGATGCAGATTGTACCTGAATCGCCTCACGCAGCCGCCGATAAGCACTGGAATGCGTAATACATGACCTCGTGAATACGAAGTCATTCACCGGGTGCGGCCCAGATTTTCGCACTCTGGCCGATCGGTCGAAAAAGCATGCTCTTTCAGAATGCCATCACTGCAGGGAAATCTGAGTCGCACCCTCATTCACCCGGTAGTCTTGACAAAATAGCAAAATAGCAAGTACAATAGAATAAGACAGGTAAAAAGCGTGTTCTCAAGGGATTTAGAATGCTTCATCTTAGTAGTGGTCTCATCCGCATAGCGGGAAGTCTACTGATTATTCTCGGTTTCTTGCTTCCCTGGTATCGCACGAGCAAAGCCCGCGAATCATCATTCAATATCTTGCCACTCACCATTGATCAAATAAAAAGAGGCGGGTGGAATATTGGATTACTTTTCCCCCTCTGGCTAATTTTCCTAGTAGGATTGCTTTCCCTAATTATAAGTATCGTAACGTTTAACCAATCTCCTATACAGAGAGATGTTTTCCTACCAATGACATTTGCCATAATTGGCCTGACAATTATGGTTACATTTTTCGCGATTGCTTTTTATCTCATCGTTGGATTGCAATTGGCCATGGCCTATGCCACGCCCGAAGAGGAGAAAAAAGAGAGTTTATGCCTTCGTAGTATGACACCCCTCGAATTCATCATAACTGGTACATGGCTCAAATTCACCAGAAGCGGTTTCTGGCTTATATGTTCAGGCTTTCTCGCCTTGTTCATTGGGATTCTTAATCCATAGCTCACAAGCAGTAAACTCTACACTTCACCCGCAACAATGCGCCGTAATCGGGCCGCAATCTGTCTCTTGAGAAAACGCATGCTGATCCAATACAACACCACGAGCAATGCCAACACCACCAATACTGGAATGGTATAAGTTTGTATCAGGCGCAGCGCCAATCCCCACCGCCGACCAAGTGACCATCCCAGATACAGCATCGTGGTACACCAGATCATTGACCCAAGTGTGACACTGATGAAGAAACGTGTAAAATTGGTATGTGAGAAGCCCGCCGGGAAGCACGTAAAGGGACGGATATAGGGGATGATGCGCGAGGCAAACACCATCCAGATGCCGTACCGCTGAAACCAGTGCTCAAACAACTGTATTTTGTGCCGGTCGAGACGGAAGAACAGCGCCATACGCAGCATCGCCCGCCTCCCACCACGCGCACCCAATGCATACGCACAACAGGCCCCACCAATGCTCCCTATTATGGCAACAAAGCCCAGAGTAGCAATGTTAAAGCGACCAGATGCAGCCAACGCCCCCGTGAAGAGCAACAAGGTGCTATTGACGATGGGGATACCTGAACTCTCAAATGCTAATAGCAATATGACTATAAGATAGAGCCAGAATGGGTTGGTGTGCATAACAACGTTCATCAGAACATGCATGTTTTCCATCCTTTCTCTATCGATCTCTATAAATGAGCGTGATTTTCAATATTTTCTCTACCATTGTATAGGACGAACGAGGTAGGGAGAAGGTTGCGATGGTGACCTATTTGATATCAAAGCCGTTGTAGCCTATGCAACCATCGTGGTAGAGGTTCGTATCCACAGTTGAATGCCATATTATGAGAGCAAGCAGACAAAGATAGCTTACTAAGACTTCTTGAAAAATACACACGACTGTGACCATACAGAGAACGAAAGGAACAGGCTATTTCCACATGTCAACAGTAACACCTTCGTCATCTAATCAGAAGAGCGCCCGGCAACAACCAGCAAGAAGCCATGCGCGTTTCACGTTCACTATCTTGATGATCATCAACATACTCAACTATGCGGATCGTTCGGTCCTTTCAGCGATACAAACGAAAATCCAGATCGACTTTGGTCTGACCAATACAGAATTGGGTCTGCTCGGCTCATCTTTTCTCTTCATCTATGCTATTGCGACGCTTCCATTGGGCGTCTGGGCTGATCGCAGCATCCGTAAAAACATCGTCGCAGCCTGTGTGGGGATATGGAGCGTGGCCTCGCTGCTCTCTGGCTTCACGCGTAACTTTATACAAATCTTTATTACGCGCTCGTTTCTTGGTATAGGCGAAGCTGGTTACGCTCCTGCTTCACTCTCCATGATCGGAGATCTCTTTCCCAGGGAACAGCGTGGACGTATCCTTTCGCTCTGGTCAATCGGCAATCTGATTGGCACGGCTCTTGGGCTGATCATGGGCGGGATTATCGCTGATAAGTTTGGGTGGCGTTGGGCCTTCTACATTGTTGGTATACCTGGCCTGATCGCGGCCTTCTTCATCTGGCGGGCGGTGGAACCGCGCCGCGGCGTCTTCGATCGAGAAGAAGGCGCGGACGAAATCGCGCAGGTTCATGGAAGTATCGGCAAAGATTTCGGAGATGCCGCAAAAAAAATCCTCCGTATTCCTACCTACTGGGTTCTGCTGGGTGCCTTCGTCTTTAGCTTTTTCACCATCGGCAGTGCTCAGACCTGGATCACTACCTACCTTGTACGGGCTTTTCACCTCACAGTGGCAACGGCTGGCACATACTCTGGCCTCACACTGCTCATTGGCAGTCTGGTTGGAACCCTAATCGGTGGTTGGCTAGCAGACTTTTTGCAGCGCCGTTTCCCGCAAGGTCGTATGCTCGTCGCCACATTTGCATTTCTTATGGGTGCGCCGATCACCCTGATCGCATTAACCATGCATAGCCTGGGGCCATTTCTTGGCTTTTTTATCGCAGCCATCCTTTGCCTCAGCCTGGCTCTTGGCCCACTCAATGCCATTCTACAGGACGTGATTGCGCCAGAGATCCGCTCGACTGCCACGGGGCTGGTTTAGTTGATGGCGCACCTGCTGGGTGATGCCTCCGCGCCTCTGCTCGTCGGTGTGCTTGCCGACCACATCTCACTTGGAACTGCGCTCCTTGTGACTGCGCCGACCTGCCTCTTTGTCGCCGGCATTGCCTGCTTGATTGGCTTAAGGACCGTGGCAAAAGATATGCATGCGATGCGTAGAGATATTGGACAAGAGGGGTAGGATGAGGATAAAAAAGAGACCTGCCGTTTAAATGGCAGGTCTCTTTGTGTGGAGCGGGTTACGGGATTCGAACCCGTGGTCTCAACTTTGGGAAAGTTGCATGTTACCACTACACCAAACCCGCATATACTCTCTGTTGATGGGGATTATAGCCGATGAATGAGAGATTGTCAAGTAGCATATTTTTGGAGCAGGGCTATTTCATTCTCTCTTTCCTTCCGGATATGGCTCGCAAGCGAGCCGAAAAGGGTTGATAGTGTGCGTGTTTTTGGAGGATGCGACTCGTTTTTTCGCAACCATCCCAGTAGGGAAGCCATTTAT
>JACDAE010000113.1 GCA_013695595.1 Ktedonobacteraceae bacterium
CCCTACCCCTCTTCCCAAGTTATTTATCATCCTCCGTCTTTGGGGCCAGGGTCACCAGAGGCAGAACGCCGAGCATTTCGAGATAGGATCGGCTCGCATGGGCCACAGCCTCGTTCACAGCCTCAGGAGCCTGACGTTGGGCAGTTGTTGCCACAACGGTACGCAGGGGGCGTTCGCCAGCAGGCAAAGCAATGATGTTTGCCACTGCATCGGCCACTTCCTGTGGATCGGGAGGGGTAGCGGACCTGCTCTCCTCGAAAAACGATGTCACAAACTTATTGAAAGTTGTCTGATAGAGGGCAAAACGCTCGGCATCTGCACCAATCTGGCGCTTCGCTGAGATTGGGGTTGGATAGGTACCAGGCTCAATAATGGCAGCATCGATACCAAAAGGCGCGAGTTCATAGCGGTACGACTCGGTGAGCCCTTCCAGAGCAAATTTCGTGGACCCGTACAATCCTAGAAAAGGAAAGGCCAGACGCCCAGCAACGGAGCCAATCTGTAGCAACAATCCGCTCCCTTGCTTGTGCATATATGGCAGGGTCGCACGGTTTACACGCAACACACTAAAAACATTGGTATCAAATTGCTGTTGGACTTACTCAATGGTAAATGCCTCCAATGGGCCACTATACGATATCCCGGCATTGTTAACCACCACATCCAGACGGCCCGCAATTTCGACAATAGATGCGATTGCCCTGGTTACAGAAACCTCGTCTGTGACATCGATTTCGACTATATGCAATGTGAGATCTTCCTGCCGCGCGAAAGTGCGAAGTTCTTCCGCTGCGGACGCATTCTTTCCCGCTATTTCACGCATTCCTGCAAAAACACTGTGCCCCTGACGAGCCAGGGTTTCAACGGTTAGACGCCCAAAACCACTGTTACTACCTGTAACAAGAATTGTTTGTGTCATAAGTGTATCTCTATCCTTCTCAAAATAAATGGGAGCATATACTCTCATTTAAGCAGGTTTTTTGCCAGGAGCAAATTAACATCGTCTCCATAATGAAGCAAATGGAAGGCTGGAGATGCTCCCTCCAGACACACACGACTGGAAAGGCTAAAAGTAGCCTCTCGCAACGCCTTCCTATCTGCTTATCTTTTTTTCCTATAAGCGTGCAATAATCGCTTATGTAAATTATAATGTTTCATACTCAGTATTACCCGTAGCTACAGCATACCCTGTTTAGATTACGGCCAGAATATCTACATAGTGACGAAAGAAGTTGTGATGGTCGATTCAGAAGATGTGAGCCATTCAAGTCCACTTATTGGAGAAGCCATTAACAGTGAGGTGGAAGGCCATGATTTGAGGGAGGACCAGATTGTCCATAACTGGCTACGTAATACCATCAACGATTGTCAAAAAAAACTGGAGCAGCGGAACAAGCAGATTGCTCTCTTCAAACTATTACTCGCTTCGAAACAGCGCTATACTCAATATTATACATTAGAATTGCAGTGGAAAAAAAACAGACACGCCTCACACAGATCAACCAGGGAATCAGTGCCGCCGAGCAACAAACTCTTCAAATTGAAGAAGAGACACGCAACACTCTCCTTATTCAGCAAGGGCTCTCTGCTCTCCTTACACATACGCTAGATTGGAACAGTTCCGCTAGCGATGATATTCTAAAACGTCCTTTTCAATATCTGGCAGAAACTGCAAATGCACACCAATTTATGCGACAAATCGATGATTGCTTTCAGATAATTCGCCAACAAGGTCTGCCTTCCCCTCCAGAAGGGCGACTCCTGCAGGAGGCGGTACAACTGCAAGAAATGCTGCCAGCGTATAAAAATATCTGGGCGCAAAGTAAGCAACAGATCAGCCAGGTGGAGGAAGTAATAGACAGATTGGACACAGTTGAGCAGCAAAGGCAAGCAGTAGAGCATGCACTTCAAAACACAAGAAATCTGCTGGCGCGTTTTCCTTCCCAGATCGATCAGGCTCAAATCGTGCTTCAGAAGCAGCAGGTCGTGACCCAAACATTTGAAAATGCAATGACGCTTCTCAGAGCATGCAAACCAGAAAGTCTTGCTTCTATCTTTCAGCAGTTTCTCGACCACGAGGTTACGGCACAATTGGCGGCCCGTGGTCCCCTTAACTCACTGGATAAAGAAAAAATCCTTCCCAGGGAACTCCTTGCAGCAGGTAGCCTAGATACCTCTATAGAGTTTATAAATATATGGAATGTTGCAAATACATTGATCCAGAAAAGAAGCAAGAAATCAATCATAGAGGTAGATGCTTATCGACAGGCATCTTCCAAATTTTCTTCCCTAAAAGAAGCTTTTACCGAACATTGGAAAAATTTGCCAGCCTTCACCAATGGACTGATACTGGAAAAATATGCGTCACCATCTCAGCAAGAGGTCCACTATGATCCGCTCATAAAGCGTATTGAGCAGAACATCTCGATCATCGTTCAATTCCGTATGCGTAGCCTCGATGCTTCAGGCAACATTTTTCAGAATTATAACAAGCATCAAATTCAGAAACTCTTGCTGGAAACTCGTGCATTGTTCTTTGCCACCGATGAAAGTATCAAACACGCTCTGACTTCCATACAAACATCCAACGCAACATGCACAACCACAACGGCGCATAATTTTTCGGCTGCGCTCAACCATTGGCTCACGCAAAAATTGCAAGAAGCAACAGTGGCTCAACAAGCCACTCTACATAAAAAAGAACTCATGGAAGGAGAGAGGCAGCAACTTCGGCAATCCCTTGCGAATGAAGAGGCTCACTTAACCCGGCTCTTACAAACACGCACTCGCTACGAAAATCTGCTCACCGATGCATTCCATCAACTCGGCCAATCGGCTGGCATATCAGAAGCACTACGCCAGATTGCCCAACAAAATGCCAGCTCCGTGACCGTTCCTTTAACCCATACGGCTACCACTCAGCACAGAGGAGAGTTCATTCCTGCATACCGCCTGTGTTGCCAGCAGTAGCAAAGCGAGACTGAACGCCTGGAAACGTTTATCGGCGATCTCTGGAAGACGTTAGAGGGTCTACATGAAACAATAAACCAATCCCTTTCTCAACTCCATGAATTGCAAGAACAACAAAAACACAGCGTGCAGGATCTCTATGCTTTATAATACAATAAACGATAAAGTCAACTTTCAAGTACGGGGTGTGGATCGACCACTTCCCCAGATAAGCATATGGATTGAATCTCAACTTCAAGCACAGAATATTTCTTTGCCAATACTCTTTGGTGTCTCCGAAGAGGATATCGCACAGAAAGAGGCAGAGCAAGCTGGCAATGATCCAGTTGTTGAAGCAAACATAGTAGAAATTCGCAGACGCGTTACAAGAGAACTGCTCTTGCAAGTGGAGGGCCAGAAACCCGCACAGAGTACTGAAACCGCTGTCCAATTGCGCGATGTGGAGATCCGTCCCGCGTTTCTGAAAGCCTTAGAAGAAGCACAGGAACAGATCATCATTTATTCCCCGTGGGTCAATGAACAGGTAGTCGATGATGATTTTGTTTCATTATTAGAAACATTAGTGAAAAAGGGTGTCCGTATTCTGATAGGGCATGGTATTGGGCAACATGAACAGAGAGAAGATCGACCAATTCCACCCGCACTACAACAACGATTACGCGCCATCCGCACCATCGAAGGCACACCCGGTATCATTACAGAATGGCTCGGCAATTCACATGCGAAAGAGGTCATCATCGACCGCAAGATCCACTTTAATGGTTCCCATAACTGGCTTTCCTATCGAGGAGACCATCTACCACGTGGCGAGACCGTTTACCAGGTTACCATCGTTTCCGAGGTTGAGAAAGCGTACAGCCATCTCACACAACGCTTCCTGCAACGGGCACAGACGCTCTGGGCAAGAGGAACGGAGGAAGAGTGTAGAAGAGCTCTCTGCATCGACTGGTATCTTGGATATGAACTAGATGCATTGATGTGGATTCTGCATGATGGGCGCTATAGTTATACTTCCTTCTGGCTCACCCTGGCACGACAGGCCATCTACCAGGGGCAAGCAGAACGTCTTCCCATTCCGCTTCAGATGCTCATCAAGTTCTGCTGCACAGCCCCCAATTCACAACATCCGGGAATAATAGAATTAATAAAAGAGCTAAAGAATATTTTGAAGTTGATGAAGCGGAAAAACCATCCAGTTTTTTCACAGTTTATAGGTGACAACCAGGTTGATTTACACCAATTGGGGATCGGTTTCTAACAACCTTGCTTTGATAAAAGGTGTATTACTGCGGATGGATACGTATGGGAGGAGATGAAGGCCGTCATGCTTGTTCCTAAAACAAGCATGACGTTCTGGTTTCTTTCTCACATTTTATGTGTGTAGAAACTTTACCTTTCGTTTTTGTATAGCCCGGTAGAGATCGCGTTCATGAAACTGCCTGTGCTGTTGTCACCATCAAGCGACCAGGCAAATGCACCACCGAGGTCTCTACTGTTGACATATTTCATCTTGATGGCAATGGTAGTGGGATCATCATAGGTCCAAAACGTAGTGCCATTGAAGATCCAGTATTGTTGCGTCGTTTTGTTACGATAGCTGGAGTATCCACTCAAATTTTCAAGTATTCTGTAGTCCTCTGTGCCTGCCGCAGAGGTTGCCGGAGCTGGTTGCATGAGAGAACTACTCTGGTACAAACCATTGTTGTTATTTGGTACTCCGGTCCAGCCATGACCGTAAATAGGCATGCCAATTACGATCTTGTGAGCTGGTACTCCCGCTGCAAGATAGTCGTTTACGGCATGGTTGATACTATACTTGTTTGCCGGAGGAGTGGAAGGGTCGCGTGGGTCCGCATAAAGGGGAGCATTGAAGTCTGTGGGGCCGGTTACATCCCATGGCCCATGCATATCGTAGGTCATAATGTCCATCCAGTTGACGTAGTGGCTAGCCAGGCCCAACTGAAGTTTTTGATATTTATCCTGACCAGCGGGTGTAGCGGCGGTAAGAAGATACCGTTTTCCCGTTTGTGCGCTGACCTGGTTAAGCTGAGTACGAAATTCCTTCAGCAATTTGGTATAGTTCTGAATATCCTGTGGACCATAGGGATTACCATTGCCTGGATTGTCCGGATATTCCCAATCAATGTCGATGCCATCAAAGATGCCAGCCATTGATCCTGGACCTGCTTGATTACCCAGGATGTACTGGTCGATACAGGAGTGGACAAACGAGGAGACATTCTGGGGCGAAGCTGCCGCTGAAAAATTCTTTGACCAGGTCCATCCCCCGATTGAGATAAGTATCTTAAGCCTGGGATAGAGCGCCTTGAGTTCTTTCAACTGGTTAAAGTTGCCTGCCAGAGGCTGGGTAGAGGTATCAGCGATGCTATTGACTGCCTGATCAGCGGTAAATGGTTTCTGGTAATCAGCCCAGGTGTCACCAGAAGCACATTGCAGGTTGCTACCGATATTGGCGAAAGCATAGTCCAGAATGGTAAGCTTTGCGGCAGTGCCGCTGGTCGCAATGTTTTTGACCAGGTAGTTTCGCTGATAGATACTCCATTGTGTGAAGTACGCGATAACCTGTTTGTCGTGAGATTCCTGCGATACGGTTGAATGCGTGTTCTGTTCAGAAATAGCTCCCTGAGCGTGAGCAGTTCCAGCCTGTAAGAAAATGCCTGCAAGCAAGAACAAAGTCATTACAACGAGTGCGCTCGTTTGAGAAAGGCGTTTCATAGGATTTCCTTTCAAGACAAATAATGATCCGCACATCCATTTGCATGTAGAGAGGCATGGAAGATAAATAAACCTCTATAAACTTTACCTGTTTTTTTGCACCTTGTCAATACATCTAGACCACTAGACAGGGCTATTTAATTCTCTCTTTCCTTCCGGATAT
>JACDAE010000120.1 GCA_013695595.1 Ktedonobacteraceae bacterium
CCCTACTGGGATGATTGCGAAAAAACGAGCCGCACCTGGGAATGCCATTACTTATCCGTCATATTTCCCAGCTTTATGTTCCTATAATCGGTTCCCAATAGCGGTACAAAACGGCCTTCATTTCTCGCACTATCGCCTGTCGCTGTTCCTCGTTGCCCTCTAGCGCCAATGGCAGTAGGGCGAGAAAGAGGCGATATGCGACCAGGAGAGGAAGACGCCGTTGTTCCTGGGTCTGGTGAGGCCAGCGGGCGGCAAATAGCGCATCCAGGCGACCCATGGTGCCCCGGTGTAAATCTGCCAGGGCGAGAGCAAGGGGAGCAGAAATGGTTGAGGCAAGCTCAAGCGCAAGGTAACCGGGATGTTCTTGATTAAAGGCAACGATCACGTCGATGAAGGACTCAAGGAAAGGCTGAAGAAGCAAGGCGATTGCTTCAGGGGAAAGAAACGTATCATAGATCTGATGGAGTTGTTCCGTGACATCAGCGGCAAATGCCTGTGCAATTGCTTCTTTGTCAGGAAAAAACTGATAGAGTGAGCCTGGGGAAATGCCTGCACGTGCTGCAATCATATTGGTCGTCGCGTTGTCATAACCTACTTCGGCAAAGATGGTTCCAGCGGCGTGCAGGATTTGCTCCACGCGAAGCAGACCACGCTTCTGACGTTGAGCCTGACGCCGTTGCTGATTTTCACCCATAAATGTTGTTCTCCTGATACTTTGAGGAACGTTTCTCCCACGGAAGGACAGGAACTCTGTTTTTCGTCCCTTGACAAATACGTGTGTTTACTCGTATAATCACATTTAGATTACGAGCGATCATTCGTAATTATAACAAGAAGCGTGTTTGATGTAAAGAAAGGAAACGGCAATGTCTCTTGATGAAAACAAAGCTCTCTGGAAATCCTGGCTAACATTATGGAATGGAAACCTGTCTATCGCCGATGAGATTATCGCGCCGAATTTCGTCGCGCATTTTGCTCCTATGGGTAATAGCCCTGCCGAGGTGCGTGGCCCTGATGGGCTGAAGCAGTGGATCGGTGGAGCTATAGCAGCATTCACCGATTATAGTTTTACTACTACGGTCGGTCCCATTGTTGATGAAGAGATGGTTGCCGGTCGCTGGATCTTTCGCGCAACGTATCAAGGTGGTATGCCGGGAACTCCCCTTGCTGCGGTTGGGAAGCATGTCGAATATGCGGGGATAGACATTTTTCGTGTCGAAGGTGGGAAGATCGCCGAATACTGGTTGTGCGCGGACATTTTACAATTGTTGCAGCAGATTGGAATGATCCCTTCCTGAAACTATTGTAAAGAAGCGTGGAAAACAAAAAGAAGAAAACCATAACGTACATATGTGGCAAAGAGGCCACTATCAGGGATAGAACAGATGTATACAGGCTTCGCAACAAACTCAGGATTGTTGCTATACTTGACAAATAGCAATATAAATGTTACTATGTCAAGTATAGCAATGGACAGAGCCGGGAACAGTGAAAGGCGTGTATACAGCCTTTTTGATCGTTCTTTGTTGTCCTATCTGATACCGGGCCATACAGAAGGATGGCAGGTACCATTTACCCGTGTAGCGCAGCGGTCAGCGCACTGTCTTTCATAAGACAGAGATGATGGGTTCGACTCCCGTCATGGGTGCCAGTGGTTTCTGGGATGATCTGCATGGAGGATTGTGTATTCCTGCATGCCGTTTCATCGTGCGAAAAGCAACGCATGTGGGTGCTTTTCTGCCATCTTCTCGCGGTTCCTCTTTTTTTGCGCTTCGCATCAATCTATCAGATCAAGGCCAGTCTTTTTTCATTGCTAACAAAACGCTTATTGTTGCAAGACTTATTGGGACAGAAGGAGCAAAAGAAGACAATGGCAAAGCAGAAATTCGAGCGGATCAAGCCACACGTGAATATTGGCACCATTGGTCACATTGATCATGGCAAGACGACGCTCACCGCAGCGATCACCCGTGTGTTAGCCTCCGCTAAGCTTGCCAACTACACAGCCTTTGATCAGATCGACAAGGCTCCTGAGGAGCGCGAGCGCGGCATCACTATCGCTATCGCACACCTGGAGTACGAGACCGAGAAGCGCCACTATGCGCATATCGACTGTCCTGGGCATGCCGACTACATTAAGAACATGATCACGGGAGCCGCCCAGATGGATGGCGCGATCCTTGTTGTCAGTGCACCCGATGGACCGATGCCACAGACGCGTGAGCATGTTCTGCTAGCCCGGCAGGTCGAGGTTCCTGCTATAGTTGTCTTTCTCAATAAGGTGGACATGCTGCAGGACGAGGAACTCCTCGAACTGGTCGAGCTTGAGACACGGGAACTGCTCTCTAAGAATCAGTTTCCCGGTGATGATGCGCCTGTTATTCGTGGTTCTGCGCTCAATGTCCTGCAGAGCAAGGGGGATCTCTCGCGCAATGATCCAGAGGCCGGGTGCATCTGGGAATTGATGGATGCGGTGGATACTGCGATCCCAACGCCTGTTCGTGCAACGGACAAGCCATTTCTCATGTATGTGGAAAACGTCTACAGCGTTCAGGGTCGTGGAACCGTCGCAACCGGGCTTATTGAGCGTGGTACCATACATGTAGGCGAAAAGGCCGAGATTGTAGGCATGAAGGAACAGAACCGCCCCGTGGTCGTTACCGGGTTGGAAATGTTTCGTCGCACGCTGGAGGAAGGAGGGATTGCCGGTGATAATGTTGGTTGCCTGCTGCGTGGTGTGGCACCTGCCGATATCCAACGCGGTCAGGTACTGGCCAGACCAGGATCGATCACGTCCCACAAAACCATCAAGGCGCAGGTGTATGTCCTCTCCAAAGAGGAAGGTGGGCGTCACAGGCCTTTCTTCAGTGGCTATCAGCCCCAATTCTATGTACGCACCACCGATGTGACGGGCACGATTAAACTGCCGGAGGATATCACAATGGTTATGCCGGGCGATACCATTGTGATGACGGTAGATCTGCTCCAGCCTGTTGCGATGGAGGAGGGATCTAAGTTCGCGATCCGTGAAGGGGGCCATACAGTTGGAGCTGGCTTCTGTACAGGGATTGTCGAGTGACACCTCGTGTGCATCTCTGGCAAGAAATCCAGGAA
>JACDAE010000175.1 GCA_013695595.1 Ktedonobacteraceae bacterium
CTATCATGGTGTTCAATATGTGGGTATTCCGCAGTTTGAATCGGTTGGGCAACAGGTGAGTGAGCTGATGTCGGCAGTGGTTGCTGGAAAAATGACGGTTGCTCAGGCCCTCCAGCAGTCCGATCAACTCCTGGCATCTCAGGTGAATAAGACCAATACGGCGGGATATTAGAGAAGGGAAGTAGGGGCGGTGGTTAGCGGTCGGTAGTTGGTGATTAGGGGCAGCGGTCGGGCTTATTCCGCTCCGCTGCATCGCGCCCCTACTTCTATTTCTTGCGTTCCCCTGGAAGGATGTAGACCCAAAGAAGAAAGGGTATGGTAATGAGTCAGGCAAATCAGACGGTTCAGGTACCTCTGGTTCCTCCCATGCAAAAACGCGCACTTCCTACCGCGACGCGCCGTGAAGGAAGGCCGTGGCTCCATTTTCCCGCGCTCGTTTTTATGATCGTGCTTACGCAGATTCCATTTCTTCTCGCTGTATGGTTTAGCCTGCATTCCTGGAATCTGCTCGTGCCATCTGAGGGATTTCCCTTTGTTGGCATTTCCAACTACATCACCGAGTTCGTTGGTGATCCAAACTTCTGGCCCATCCTGGGCAATACGCTCCAACTGGTGGCGGGAGCTATCATTCTGGCTCTCATTGGCGGGACGGTCCTGGCTTTGCTGTTGAACCGTCCGATCTGGGGCAGAAGCGTCTTGCGCGGCATCGCAACGATTCCATTTCTGGTGACCCCATCGGTGATGGCTTTGATATGGAAGAATCTCTTTCTGAGTCCATCTTCAGGGATGGTGAACTGGCTTCTGCACTTTATCGGTATTCCCCCTGTTGCCTGGTTTTCGACGTTTCCACTGCAAAGTATCATATTTATCGTTGCCTGGGAGTGGACCCCATTTGTGATGCTGGTCATTCTCGCGGGACTACAGGCCGTTCCAGGTGAAATACTGGAGGCGGCGAAGGTGGATGGTGCAAACCCCTTCACCACATTCTGGCTCGTTGTCTTTCCTCTACTGCGCAAACCCTATGAGATCGCAGTCCTCTTCGGGACCATTTTTATCTTCCAGACGTTCGGCGAGATTTACGTGACCACTTCCGGTGGGCCAGGCTTAACAACTAACACTCTGCCTTACTATACCTATCGGACAGCATTAAGCTCATTTCAGATTGGGCAGGCGGCAACCCTGGGTGTGATAGGAGTAGTCGTCGCAATTCTTGCCGCCAGGGGCATGCTGCGACTCATGACCGAGCGAACGGTAGTAGAAAGGGGCTAACTCATGGGTATAAATGTGACGCACAGGTGGTCCAATTTCGCGTGGACGGCTTTGACCTATCTTCTGGTTTTTGTGCTCGTTTTTCCCGTCCTGTGGATGATACTCACCGGATTTAAGACGGAGATTGCGGCGATTACCATCCCTCCTACGTTTATCTTCCAGCCGACGCTCGATCAGTTCAAACTCGCGTTCGATGGAGGATTCGTGGCCTACCTGTTCAATAGTATAGCGGCGGCGCTCGTTTCAACGGCCCTCGCGATGCTTCTGGGTATTCCTGCCGCCTACGCCATGGTCTTCCAGATGCGTAATAAGTCATCCAATGATATGCTTTTCTTCGTGCTCTCTACCCGTTTTATGCCATTTGCAGCCATCCTGGTACCATTGTACGTCATTATTACGCGCCTCAATCTGTTGGACAACCTCTTCGTGTTGATCATGATCTATACGGCTATGAATCTGCCACTGGTCATCTGGATGGCGCGTTCGTACTTTCTGGACCTGCCCAAAGAAGTATTGGAGGGAGCCTGGCTGGATGGCTGCTCAACGTTGCAGACAATAGTGAGGATTGTTGTGCCGATGGCCGCGCCAGGGTTGGTTGCAGCAGCACTGCTCGCCATCATTTTTGCGTGGAACGATTTTTTCTTTGCGGTTACACTAACGTATACGAACTCGCCAACTTTGCCCATTATGGTCGCGGCATTTACGAGTAACGAAGGCCTCTTCCTGGCAAAGGTATCTGCTCTGGCGTCGCTGATCATTGTGGTGCCTGTTGTGGTTGGTATCTATGCGCAGAAGCACCTGGTGCAGGGACTCACCGGCGGCGCATTAAAGTGATATCTTAATAAGTAAATGGGTAGGGGCGTCACCTTGCGTGCGCCCAGGTGGCCTACGAAGCCGGTTCTGGGCACGCGGGCGCACGCAAGGTGACGCCCCTACCCACGACGATTGACGTTTGACAGAGCACTGTAGCATGAGCTAGACTGATTTTTCTAAGGCACGAATACGGGCTACGGCCTCATCGCGTGCAATTGTACCGGCCAGTAGTTCGTCCAGGATGGTTTCAATCGTGAGCGGCGCTGTAGTGGGTTCGGGAACCACCACAGGTTCGGGAACAACTGGTACAATACGTTTAGGGCTGGCGAAAAGGTGTTCACGCAGCGCAAGCGACAGGTAGATAGCTACCAGAATGGCTCCTACTATGCTTGCCCCCAATCCCTGATGTACAACCTGCTGCCAATACGTGATTGGAGAACCGAAGAGCGCAGTTATCCAGGCGTACAGGGCGACCGCACCTCCAATCGCCAGCGCCAGAATACCGCCACCACACAATGCCAACACAAAGCCGCGTCGTGGACCTGCCGCGTTGATAGGATCGCTGCTATTACGACGACGCTGATACACACTCAGGGGAATATATCCAAGGCCAGCTACCATTAATGCAATGGCCGAAGCCCAGTCGCTCATGTCAGGCGCAAGGGGAACAGGCATCCAGGTCTGCAGTGCGCTATAGATGATGAGACCACATCCCCACCAGAACGCCCCGGCTGAGAGAATGGTCGCGATGGCAAATCCCGTCAGGTTCAGCACCTGACGCTCAATCAAGCCCTGTCGTGACGCCATGCGCAACCATACAGAGTAGACTCCGGTTACGAGCAGACCAAGCGTGAAGGGCGAGAAAAAATCGTATCCACCAGCCGAGCCTACAACATCCTCGAAAGGCGGCGCTATATGAAAAACGAATAAGAAGAGGACATGAAACGCCTGATAGAGGCCATACACCATGTACCCTATCCCATATGCAAGGCTGAGAAAATGCAGGATCAGGCGCAAAAGGGATGCGGTATCATTCCTGACCAGCCAGCCATAACCAAGCCAGAAGGCCAAAAACCAGAGCACACTAAGCACCAACAGAAGAGGATTACCAGTGGCACCACCCTTGCCTGCAAAGAAAAGTATGTCGACAGAAGGACGAATAGCGCTCCCCCAGGAGATTGTCAAAAAGATGAGCAAAAGGATCTGCACTCCATAAAAATGCAGGCGTTGGAATGCCAGTGCGGCACCGGCACCAGCTTGCGTCCGTCTTCGCTCCAGGGCCAGCACCACCACCAGGGCCAGCGTAGCAAGCGAAAACGCCATGGAACCTACGATATTTTGCTGTGGCGAGGTGGCACGCGCATTCAGGACAAAAAAACCTGCTACCGGGACTGCTGATGCAATCCCCAGAGCTTCAGTCAAGTTGAGAAAAAAAGAGCGTATGGCACTGGCACCCGCTGCTGGATCATGCTGCATATCACGACGTATCAACCAGTAATGTAGGCCCGCCAGTGCCCCAGCGATTACGGATGCCACGACGACAAACACAACAGACTGGAGAACAGTTTTTGCATCTGGCGCGTCGCCAGCGTATGCACCACGTAATGAGGTCAATGCCAGCAATGTATTCAAAATGTAGCCAAAGGCGAATGCGATAAAGATTAATAAAGTGATATAGACAATGTAGAGGTAAAAGCGATAAAGATTACGAGCCACAGAACACCTCCTCGTATAATCGAATTCTCCCGCATTATACGCCCAGGTATTCCCTCTCTGAATGGGTCATATGACCCATTCAGGAAAACGCTTCCTTGTTGCAGACATGAGTATAGTGATGTTGTGGGAAAGTATTCGTGAAGGTTACATATTATTTAGGAAAGGAAACATGTTGCACAGAGTACAAAAAACGTGGAACAGCATTAAACAGTACAGCGTTGTACGTCCCTTCGTGAGGATCGGCTTGATAGGCTTCTTTGGCCTGCTTTATATCGGTATGATCCTCAATACACCATACGTCACAGAGGCCCATGAAAGATTTTATCCGGTCGAAAGTATGATCAGGCAGGTATTTGGACCTCATGCCGGGGCGGCGCTCCGCGTGGCACGCTGCGAATCGGGCCTGAATGCTGGCGCATACAATCCAGCAGGCTTTGGGGGAAGCCATTCAGCGGGCGTCTTTCAGATACTTTATCCGAGTACCTGGCGCGGCACTTCACAGGCAGCCAGGTCACCGTACAATCCCTTAGCG
>JACDAE010000184.1 GCA_013695595.1 Ktedonobacteraceae bacterium
CTATCATCCTGATCATTATATTATAAAAAAAAATCAACAACACTATAATCCTCAATATCTCCGGACATGATGAGCAAGCTCTCGATCCGCCACAGCCAGTACAGGATGACCGAATTGAGCACCTGACCCAGACCGTTAACACTCTAACAACACAATTGACGACCGTTTTATCGGTAACCCAAAATAATCAGCGGCATCATTATGGCAGGTGTCGATCAGATTGTGAAGCTCGATGGCCAGCTTGGTACGGTCATCGACACTCTTCTCTTCATCGCTCGTGCGATGATGGCTGTCTTTTATAGCCGTGTGACTCACGGGCTACGCGATGACGAAAACGAACCGGACGCCTCCACTGATGAAGAGGTGCGAACGCTCATCACCGACGCGACGAAAGAGGTCGTAGCCGAGGCGATCACTGCAATATACCAGGGAATTATCACCCAACTTGAAACGTGTTTGTGGAGTTGACCCATTTTGCCGGACACAGAGGAAGTCAACTTCTGGAAAATGAAGTATGGGCAACTTCAAATTTGCGCTATAAAGCTGTCTGCAAAGCCAGTTCAAAATTGACTATCGAGTCTGAGTTGCTCTAGGTTGTCCATTCAGACGGAACAAATCAGTACTGTTTTTCCACAGGATCTGTTCCCTCTCAGTCGAACTCAGCTCAAGCTGTTTCACGATCATAAGCTGCTCTTCAAGAGGAGCAACTGGATAATCTGTTCCGAAGAGTACGTGATCGCTTCCGAACACCTGGATGGCTTGTTGAATGGTGGTGGGTGAGAATGACAATCCCAGTTCTACATACACATTCCTTCCCATATATGTACTGGGGAGGTGCTGGCACATTCCTGCGTCCTCTGGCAGCAAAGCGGTTTCACCGCTTCGGTAGGAACGATCAAGACGGCCAAGCAGATTCATAATGCCTGCACCCGCGAACGGTAACACTATTTTGAGCCGAGGATAGTGATCAAAGACACCCGAAAAGATCATCCTTGTAATGGTCGTCATAACATCAAAGGGTCGATAGAGCATCTCTTGCATGGGATAGGTATCACTGAGAGGGAGCCACGTAGGGGTAATCGGCGGATGCAGGAAAATGGCAACATCGCGTGACTGAACATACTCCCAAAACGGATCAATGGTTCGATCATCTAACCAACGACCAGCATAGCTTGTACACAGTGTCAGACCTTTCGCCCCGAGCTTCGTCAAGCTTCGATCAGCCTCTTCAATACATCCCGGTTCAAAGGGATGCACGGTCGCCAGAAAATCAAGCTTACTGGGGTGTTTGGAGACAACCGTCGCAAGATCATCATTAACGGTCGCTGCAATCTCTCCGGCAACTTTTCCCACCTGAGGCTTGAGATTTGCGAGTAGAAAAGCATTGCTGAGAACGCCTTTGGCGACACCTGCTTGATCTTGTGCTTGCACCTGCACATCAATATCGCTAAATGTAGATGGCTGAACGCGTGGAATCTCCTCTTGTACGTTCTTTGGAGCAGGAGGCTCCTCAAGAAATAGTTCACGAGAAAAGGAGGCAAGGGTCGTCATAAAACGAGGATTTGCCACATGGCGATGAATGTCGATGATGGGACTGGAAGCAGAGAATGATTGCATAGTATTTTCTCCTTTTTATATACCTGTAGAGAGTCAACAGATTGACAAGAACACACAAAAGAAGAGCAGGAATTCGCTGCAAGAGCGAAAGAGCATCATTGGAGAGCAAGCAAAAACAATTGGCACTGTTCCTCGCTCCATGCTCCCTGACTCAGGACGCTCTCCCATACGTTTCACAAATGAATAGGGTCTAGCAGCTTACACACTCCGCAGCACGATGCGTCCGCGCCCATGACCGTGTTGACTCAATTCATGAGCCTGGCTGGCCTCGCTGAGAGGGAAGACCTTCTCAATCGTCACCTTCACCTGTCCTTCGTCTATCAACTGTGCAAAAGTCTGTAAAAGGTCACGTCCTACCTGCGTATAAAATGACACGACGCGCGCACCACGTTCTTGTACCTTCTCGGCTGCCGGCTGACCCGCTATCGTCACCAGTGTTCCGCCTCGCTTGAGCGCCTGTAATGACGCTTCAAGTGCCGATCCACCTACGACATCAAACACCAGATCAACATCATGCACAACGCTTGCAAGAGCTGTCGTCGTGTAATCAATCACGGTCTCGGCACCCAAAGAACGCACAAAATCGACGTTGGCACTTGAGGTGGCGGCAAGAACATGCGCGCCTTTCCATCTGGCAAACTGCACGGCAAACAGACCAACCCCTCCTGCCGCACCTTGAATCAATACTCGCTGACCTGCTTCCAACTTCCCATACTCAAAAAGCGCCTGCCAGGCAGTGGTAGCACCGACAGGGATGGTCGCCGCCTCCTCAAAACTCACGCTCTGCGGTTTGAGCGCAAGAGACTCCACAGGAGCGACCGCATAGTCAGTATATGTCCCCTTCATACTTTGACCGTAGACCGCCTGCCCGATCTTCCAAGCCGTGACACCAGGACCAACCTCCTCCACAATACCTGCAAGCTCCAGGCCAGGAATATAAGGAAACTGCACTGGCAGAACCTCTTTGAAGTATCCGCGACGAATTTTCCAATCCATCGGGTTCACTCCTGCGGCATGTACCCGCACCAGGACCTCACCCGCTTGAGGTTCTGGACGCGGTATATGATCAAGCGTGAGCTGATTTTCATCACCGTAGTTGTACACACGTATCGCCCGTATATCCATTTTTGACATCATGAATACCTTCATTTCCAGGTATACTTACTCTTTTCTGGTAAGCACCTTCTCTTTTTTCCGATATCTCCTTGGTCAAAAAGATTGCATACCTCTTGACGAATGAAGCATCTCCCTGTATATTGACCAATAGATCAACATGTAGGGAGTATACCATGGCATTGACCGGATGGTCAATATATTCATGCGGATTACTACTACCTATGTCACAGGAGCGGGTTGAAGTATGCCAGGGAAAAAAGAGTCTGAGGCGTTACGTCGGGAGCAAATTGTGCAAGCGGCGTTTTCTGTAGCAACGCGCGAGGGACTTGAGCAATTAACCGTTCGCCTCGTCGCGACCGAAGCAGGATTGAGCACAGGTTTAGTTTTCTTCCACTTCAAGTCCAAGGATGCGCTGCTTCTTGCTCTCTTAGATTGGTTGCTTGATTCGCTCTTTGAGCGCTGGGAAGTATCAGAGGATATGTCACCCGCAGAACGCTTGCTCGCATTGATTCGGCTTGATCTGCAAGATCTCTCTCCAGATGAGCAAGCAGTAGTCAGATTGGACCTTTTCTTCACCTATTGGGCCATGGCCGTGCGCGATTCCGCCATCAATGAACGTATCCGGCACGCTATTGAGCGCTCCAGGCACGTCTTTCTGCCCGCCGTACAAGCCTTGATCGAAAGCGAACCTGTACGCTTTCACCAGGTGACTCCCGAAGGATTTGTGACGGTTCTTCTTGGCATCACTCAAGGGTGTGCCATGCAATCCCTACTCAACAACCATCGTGTTGATGTGGAGCAAATCTTGACGGTGATCCGTGCCCTTCTGATACCTTTCTGTTAGTGGGGCCACTTTATCAATGATATTCGTTGCTGTCACGCCTGGATCCAGGCATTACGGTAAATGTCTGTTCCACTGGGTAAGTCCAAGCAACCAAGCCACATTGTTACAAGAAAATGCGATGCAGAGGCAGCCATGTGGGCGGGGCCTGATAGTGCAGACAGAGACTCCTTTGTTTGGCAATCTACCAGGCCATAGGCACCAGGAAACCACGTTTAGACGCCTATAAGACTCCATTGTTGGTTCGCCTGTCCATTCCCCTTATCCCATTGCTCAATCGTCGTCCCATTGCTGGTTGACCAACCGGTATCATCGAGAACCTTGCCACTATAACGGTTCTGGATATAATAATAGCCATCGCCGGTAGAGACAAGGCTCCATTGCTGATTCGCCTGTCCATTCCCCTCGTCCCATTGCTCAATCGTCGTCCCGTTGCTGGTTGACCAGCCAGTATCATCGAGAACTTTGCCACTATAACGGTTCTTAATATAGGTATATCCGGTAGTACCACCAGCACCTGCGAATTGTACAACGATCTTTGTGAAATCCCAATCGCCCTGAGCTACGCTGCTACATGTACCTGAGAGTGTGCCATTGTTGTCGACCGGATTACATTGACGATCCCGGTTGAGTGCCCAGAAGGTATAGCGGGCAAGATGGTTGCTTTCAGCAAAGGTTAAAACTGTCTGGAAGTCTGCCTGATAGAAGTATTCGGCACTATCAGTGCGACCATTCATACCTGAGAAACCTTCGTGTGCATACGCTGTGGAGCTGCTCCAACCAAAAGTATTCATTAAGATGGTGTTGAAGCTCTGCAATGCGCTGATCTGGCTATTTGCACCATTAAAACCGCCGTCGAACGGCATAATGCCAAAGTTGTTTGGAGTAAAGCCGAGCGTTTTGGCAGCAGTCAACAGGGACTGACCGAAGTAGCCTGTACCGCTCGTGGTGCCCGGAATGGTGATTGAGATGTAGAGGTTGGGATTGTTCGCTTGCAGAATCTTTGCCGCACCTAATTCATTGTTGATGGCATTCGTATTCTCATATTCTGGCTCTTCCAGATCGAGGTCGATAGCATTTAAGCCATACTTCGAGATGACCGTCTGCTCTGCGTTGGCTGTGGCCTGCGCACTCCCGCAGGTCTCACCAAGTTTGGTTCCTCCGTAGCCACCAAACGAGACGACGACATCGCCACCGGCTGAGCGCACTCCATTAATGATAGGTGCTACCTGTGTGTCCGAGGAAACATTATCTAAACCAGCATCGGATTCCCAGGCTGGTGTGCAGCCTCCGTTGGCAACAACAAACGCCAATGTGAAGGCTTTGGCTCCGGTCGCTGACATCACATTTGTCAGGCCAGGTGGATTGTTGGCAAGCGGCATGACGTATGGGGCTGCTCCATACCAATTGCTACCAAGGGCACTGGCAGCTTTCGCGTTGAACGGTCTGACGACGGCAATGGCAACCAGCGAGATAAGTAACAATCCTACGGCTATGCTGCGTCTGTTTTTGAACATCGTTGTCTCCATGTATCGAAATATGTTCATCAAGAGGATGATTCTGATTTTTTTGTAATCTTCGATCTGTTCTCAATCTGGACAAGAGCCGAATCAAGACAAATCACAAAATAGCACTCGTATTCAACGAATGGGCAAGAGGGAGGTTCCTTGAGCCTCCCTCTCCGCCCCTAGACCTGGATCAGTTGCCACTGCTGGTTCGTCCCACCAGGACCCGGCCACTCAATGACGGGCGCTCCATTGGCCGTTGAGCCTCCGGAGACATCGGCATAGAGACCGCTACTCTGATTGACCAGGTAGTAGTAGCCGTTGCCCGCCGAGACCAGGTTCCACCATTGATTGGAGCCATTGGTATCATTCCATTGATCCAGCGCGGTTCCATTGGTCTTGGAATAGCCCGGATCATCCAACAGCAGACCACTATTGCGATTAACCAATTTGTAGCCCCCATTGACCGGCACTTCTTGCCATTGCTGATTGGCTCCCCCATTGTAGGGCCATTGGATCGCCGCGCCACCATTGGCGGTGGAGAGGCCACTGATATCTAAGACCTGTCCACTATTGCGGTTGACGATCTTGTAGTACGGGCTACTTCCCCCACCAGAGGTGTAGGCTCGCACATAATCAACAAGCATGGGAATGCCTGAGGCGGTAGCACCCGATGGGGACGAACAGCCGCAGATGGCATTGGGGAAGGCCCCACCCATGGCGACATTGAGGATGATAAAAAACGAGTGGTCAACAGCATTGGCCCATGTTGTGGCATCCATCCCAGGAGCATTCGAGGAGACTTGCCAGAATTGTGCGCCATCGAGGTACCAGCGAATTTGCTCAGGAGAGGTGCTGCGATCAATTTCTACGCGATAGGTGTGGAATCCACTCTGGCACGTAGAACCATTACAAGGGGTATGTCCACCCAATCCGGTCGTCTCGTTACAGGGACCACCTGGATCGACGCCACAATGCAGTGTGCCGTATTCCGTGTTGAGGCCGTTGATATTCTCCATCGTATCAACTTCGCCGATCATCGGCCAGTTCGTGTAGACGCCACGAAAGGCAGCGCCCAGCATCCAGAAGGCAGGCCAGTAGCCCAGCGCAGCACCACCGGTCACATTGGGCATTTGGATCGAAGCCTCGACCGCCAGTTCGCCCCCAGCGGGAGCGGCAAAGCCGGTGCTCTGCGTCTCGATGCGTCCAGAGGTCCAATTGCCATTGTTATTGATGGGCTTAATGGCGAGATGCCCGTTGCCATCTAAGTAGACATTGTTGGTGCTGGTCGTATTGGTCTCAACTTCGCCCGTTCCCCAATTTCCAGCCCCACCAGGATAACTGGTTCCCGTATCATAGAGCCAATTGGAGCCATTGGGAGCGCTCCCCGCCGAGCCATCAAATTCATCATTCCAGGTCTCAGTCCATGAGGCGGCTTTGGCCGTTGCTATTTTTCCGAAGAGTTCATACCCTGTCACGGACACGAGCATCGTACAAACAATCAGCAAAGCAGAAATCTGCATCATTCTGTGTCGCTTCGGAGAACCGTTTGCCCGGTCCCCCTTTTGTGGAAACATCAGCATTGAGTGTTCCTTCCTCTCAGTTGAGAAGCTAGCGTGAATCACCAATCGATTCACTGGTTTAATTGTTCCTTCCCCGGCCGTGTGAAATAGAAAAAGAGAGATACATACATCTTTCGCGCCTACGAAACCAATCAACAATTCGTTTGCAAGCAATCATCCTGTTTTTAGAATGACGGGACAGCATAACAGCAGCAGCGCGTTTCTGAACAACGTTGCCCTTTTCCCAACAAGCAGATTGCAGCATAGCTGTACATTGGATGCAAGGAGTACCTTGTCTGTCCTCTCCATCGCCAGCGAGAAAATAGGAGCGAAACCGGTTTCTTGCTATAAGCGTAAATCAGAAACCGGTTTCTGTCAAGTGCAGGCGAAAAACATCTTATCGTCACCTGTGATAACTCAGGCTGTCTCATTGAAGATCAGCAAGTCCTGGGTCAAGTGGAAAGCGTGCGCCAGTATGCCCGATGATTATGCACGAGCGAAACGCTTGCGGGTCTCTCTCTGTTCAAACAACGGAACAGAACGTCCAACAGGCAGTAGAGGTGATGGGTTCTGTCAGAACCGTTGATATCGCCTGAGCTTCATCGGCGGTTCATGTAGAAGCCACTGGGTATCAGCTTTTGATACGAATGTTCCCTTGCCTACCCATATTCTCCTTTTGCATGAAAATGCTCTTAAGCAAAATGTACTGCCTTTTCAGTGAAATGTCAAGACGTCTAGACCACTAGACCAATTTTGGCCTATCCGTGATTTCTGGGTCGACATCTTTTTCGATGCTCAAGCATGGTGGCGCCTTCTTTGATACGAAAACAGAGGTGAATGAGCTTTCGATTTTTGAAAACGAGAGGCTTGACAAGATAACGAAACATTGTGTAAGCTTTTGCCGAGTAGGAAACACAGGAAAGCAAAAAACGCACAATACGACGTATTTTTCCAATTGAGGGAATGCCCTTTTACTCTTATTGAGTCTAGGGAAAGAGAGATGGTATTTTGTTTCTTTGCGTTCCCTTTCTTTTTCTGAAGAGTTCCTCTCTCCTGTTCAGGAAACACCTTGCGGAGTTGCAAGTCCTGTTTCAACAAAAATGTTGCCGTATCAGCCAAGGAAGGACTGGTCATCATTTATGAAGAAACGTTTTAATCGTCGCCAATTTTTGGAACTATCCGCCGGGGTAACCGTGGCCGCAGTTGGCCTGGGTCCCCCCACCGCTCACGCGCAGAGTGCTGTTTCCACCTCGATCTCGCTCAATGGGAGTGGGAGTGGGCGTATCTTCGATGGAATTGGTGCCATCAGTGGAGGTGGCGGCAATTCTCGTCTTCTCATCGACTATCCCGAACCCTACCGATCCCAGATCCTCGATTATCTTTTCAAGCCTGGCTATGGTGCGAACCTGCATATCCTGAAAGTAGAGGTTGGAGGAGACACCAATTCGACCGATGGATCCGAGTCTAGTTTTATGCATACCCCAACTGATACGAATTTCAATCGTGGCTACGAGTGGTGGCTGATGAGTCAAGCCAAAGCCCGCAATCCTACTATCAAGCTCTATGGTTTGGCCTGGGGAGCACCGGGTTGGATCGGTACGACGGGCGCGACCGTCTGGGATACCAATAATCTCTTCTGGTCGCAGGATATGGTGAATTACTATATTGCCTGGATTCAAGGTGCCAAAAGCCACTATAACCTGACTATAGACTATATTGGTGGCTGGAACGAGAAGGGCTACAATCAGCAGTTCTTCGAGGCTCTCCACAATGCCATCCGGTCCAATGGCCTCTCGACGAAAGTCGTTGGTGCAGATTCAGGATGGGATGTTGCCGATGCAATGGTGAGCAATTCAGCCTTGAATGCTTCGATTGATATTGTTGGCGTGCATTATCCCTGTACGGGTGGTGACGGTGGGAGTGCTACCTCGTGCCCTAATACCACCAACGCGAAAAATTTGGGCAAGCCCTTGTGGGCCAGTGAGAATGGCTCACAGGATGAGAATAGCGGCGCGATCCCCATGGCCCGCGCCATCAACCGTGGTTACATCGATGGGTTAATGACAGCGTACTTCAACTGGCCTCTGATTGCCGCGATCTACCTCAACCTGCCTTACAACACCGTCGGCCTGATGGCGGCCAATCAACCCTGGTCGGGCAACTATAGTGTGGGCAAGCAGACCTGGGTCACCGCGCATACGACGCAGTTTACGCAACCAGGTTGGCAGTACCTCGATGGTGCCTGCGGTTATCTTGGTGGCAACACCAATAACGGGAGCTACGTGACGCTCAAATCGACCAACGGCAGCGATTACAGCATTATCATTGAGACTGTGGATGCCACCACCAGCCAGATGGCGAGTTTCCAGGTCAGCAATGGTCTCTCAACAGGAATAGTACACGTCTGGACAAGCGACCTGAATTCTGGAAATTCTAGCAACTCCTTCGTGCAGCAGACGAGCATCACGCCATCAGGTGGTACTTACTCACTTACCTTGCAGCCAGGTTTCATCTATACCCTTTCGACCACAACCGGTCAAGGCAAAGGCACGATATTTGGACCTCCGGCAGTGGCTCTGAGCCTGCCGTATTCCGACACCTTTCAGAGTTATTCAATTGGTCAGGAGGCACGCTACTTCTCGGATCAGAACGGTGCGTTTGAAATCGCCACAGCTGGTGGTGGACGCAGCGGTCTGGTGATGCGTCAGATGGCTCCCATCGCGCCTCATAATTGGGAGGATGCAAGCGATCCTTATACGTTATTTGGAGACGTGACATGGAGCAACTATACCGTGACCTGCGATGTCTTGTTGGAACAGGTCGGGTACGTTGAGATTCTGGGTCGCATTGGGACAATACAGCGCTCTCCTGCGAACATCAACGCATATTACTTGCGGGTGACCAACGGCGGTGCCTGGAGTATCTTGAAGAATAGTATCAGCGGAACTCTTACGACCCTCAATACTGGCAATGTTGCATCGATCGGGATCAATACCTGGCATACTCTCGCACTGACCTTCCAGGGCAATACTATTACCGCTAAAATTGATGGGACAACTGTTGGCACAGCTTCTGATGCCAATTACAGTACAGGTCAGGTTGGACTCGGAGTGAGCGGCTGGCAGAACGCGCAGTTTGCGAACTTCAGCGTGACGGCAGCCAGTTCAGCGAACACGGGCACCTACTATAATCTGGTCAACGTGAATAGTGGGCTGCTCCTTGATGTTACCGGTGCTGCGACCGCTGCGGGTGGGTTCATCGTTCAATCTACGAGTACCGGCGCGACCAGTCAGCAGTGGCAACTGGTAACTGCGAGTAGTGGGTACTACACTCTGGTCAATCGCAATAGTGGTCTGGTGCTCGATAATCCGGGCTTTTCAACGTCCACGGGCACGCAGCTTGAGCAATGGACCGGTACTGGTGGAGCAAATCAGCAATGGCAATTTATCGGCAACAATGGGAGCTATACCATTGTCAACAAGAATAGCGGTCTACTCGTCGATGTGAGTGGAGCCTCAACGGCAAGTGGCGCACCCGTTATCCAATGGACCAGGACAGGCGGAACGAATCAGCAATGGCAGCTCGTCGCTGTTCCAACTGCGGGAATGACGTACGAACTGGTGAATCGCCATAGTGGTCTGGTCATGGATGTCAATGCAGGCTCAACTTCCAATGGGGGGACGATCATCCAATACCCCAACCATGCGGGTTCGAACCAATTATGGCAGTTTGTTGATGCAGGCGGCGGGTATTTCACTTTGATCAATGGCAACAGTAGCCTGGCACTGGAGGTTCCTGGCTTTTCGACAGCCACTACTACTCAGCTTGACCAGTGGGGGCAGAACGGCGGTGCAAATCAACAGTGGTGGTTTACCAGCGTTGCTGGTGGCTACTATACCATAACGAACCGCAACAGCGGCCAACTCGTTACAGTCAGTGGAGCCTCAACCGCGAGCATCGCGGCCATTATTCAAGAACCCGCTAATAACGGTTCTGAGCAACAGTGGTCACTTTCGCTGGTTTCGTAGGTCAGGTTTAACCGGATCCACCTCTGCCACTATCTGGTGGGGGTGGATAAGGAGTCGGGTACCCCCACCATTTTTCTCGGTACCACACAAAGGAGGCATGTTCATTCGCTCATAAAGTCAGAAAAGCATAGTGGCCAGTTCGCGATTGTAACGGGAGAGAAAGAGAAACAGGCGATTATTCTGCACCGCGAGCACCTCTTGCATTCATATTACAAAGTTATGTAACTCATTGGTGAGTACAAGAGAGATGTTCTAGATTGACATCTCTCTTGTAGGAAGGATCTTTTTATGCAACGTCGAAACGCTTTCCTGTCAGCAGGTTCAAAGCGCATTCATCCATCCGGACGCGTTCTGCTAATCAGTGGAATACTCCTTATGCTCCTCTTCATCACTTTTAGCACAGTGAGAGGCACTATCTTTGCGGAAAACCTTCCAGTTCAGGCGGCTGCGCCTGCGAATACTGCCGTGACCACGTATCATAACGATACGCTGCGCACGGGCCAGAATTCTCATGAGACCATTCTTACCTCCAGCAATGTAAACAGTAGCCAGTTTGGTAAACGCGTCACCTATCCTGTCGATGGGCAGGTGTATGCTCAACCCCTCTACCTACCAAATGTCTCTATCCATGGCACGGTTCACAATGTCGTCTACGTCGCTACCGAAAATGATAGCGTCTATGCCTTCGATGCGGACCAGACAACCGCCATTGCTCCGCTGTGGAAAACCAGCTTTACCGGCCCGAATGTAACGGCTGTCCCCGCAGGCGACGTTTTTACCCGCTACGCAAATCATGATATCGATCCGCAGATCGGCATCACAAGCACACCTGTCATCGATCCAGCGACCAATATCCTTTATGTGGTAGCGATGACCAAAGAAAACGGGCAATATTTTCAGCGCATCCATGCCATTGATGTCACGACCGGTGCAGAGAAGGCTGGGAGCCCACTGGCCATTCAGGCTTCCGTCTCTGGCACGGGTGCTGATAGTTCCGGGGGCCAGGTGCATTTCAATGCGAAAACAGAGGATCAGCGCCCAGCATTGCTCCTGCTCAATGGGAACGTCTATATCTCCTGGGCAAGCTTTGGCGATACCGATCCCTATCATGGTTGGATCATTGGCTATCACTACACAGGTTCCGCACTGCAACAAGTGAGCTCTGCGGCCTACAATGACACCCCTAACGGTTCAGAGGGCGGCATCTGGATGAGTGGGGGCGGACCGGCTGCCGATAGTAGCGGCAATATGTATCTCATTACCGGCAACGGCACCTATGATCTGAATTCGGGTGGACCTGATGCTGGCGATAGCTTTCTCAAGATGAGCACGCAGAGTGGCTTGAGCGTCTCGGACTACTTCACGCCGTTTAACCAGTCCTGTCTGGCTGCTAATGATGCAGATCTCGGTTCAGGTGGGCCGCTGCTCCTCCCCGATCAGACCAATACTGCACATCCCCATCTGGTCATCAGTGCAGGAAAAGAAGGCCGCATCTATGTCGTTGATCGTGACCATATGGGGCGCTTCACCAACGATCCCAATTTGAATTGTAACTCCTCCGAAGTCAACCAGACGACCAGCGATCAGGTGCTACAGGAGTTACCGCCGGGGACGATTGGTCCCGATTTCGCAAACGCTAGCTATTGGGCTTCTAGTAGTCAGGCCTGGATCTACGTTGGCGGCGTCGGAGATACGCTGAAGGCGTTCCAACTAAGCAACGATACCCTTTCTTCCAGACCGACATCCAGAACGTCTGAGACCTTTCAATTCCCTGGTATAACCCCTTCCATCTCCAGTAATGGAAATACAAATGGCATTGTCTGGGCGGTCAGTCCACCTCCCGCTTGTGGCGGCAACGGCTGTAATCCCTCTGGCCCTGGTGTCTTACATGCCTATGATGCAACGAATCTGGGCAACGAACTCTATACCAGCGGGCAGAACGTTTCTCGCGACCAGCTCGATAGTTATACCAAATTTTCGGTACCCACCATTGCCAATGGCGAGGTCTTCGTCGGGACACTAACCAGTCTCTCAATCTATGGCCTGCTCACATCCAGTGGCTCCTTCAATCCCAATGCTCATTACAAGCTGGTGAATGTGAACAGCGGTAAGGATCTGGATGTGACTGGTGCCTCAACGGCTGATGGTGCTCTGGTGGTCCAGTGGACCGACCACGCTGGGACCAACCAGCAATGGAATATCATCGCAGTCGGTAGTTCGTATAAACTGGTGAATGTGAACAGTGGTAAGGATCTGGATGTGACTGGTGCCTCGACGGCTGATGGTGCTCTGGTGGTCCAGTGGACCGACCATGGTGGGACCAACCAGCAATGGAATATTGTGCAAGTCTCCTAAAAAATGATGCAGGGAGTAGCCAGCGGTATGCTGCGGACCTACTCCCTGCATGCTTGGATACGTTATGTTTTCAAGATTATTGGTGGGAATGTTCCCGCCATGGAAGCATGAAAGAGAAGGAATTCGATGAGAAAAAAAAAGATTGCGCGGCGTCGCTTTTTGCAACTCTCAGCACGTACGACAGCATTGACCACGGTTGGTGGTACGTTAGGAGCTTTTTTTTGGCAAGATGCTCAGATGGCTTCAGCCGCGACAACGTATAGTCCTCCCAGTTCTAACCGCGTTGATACGCTTCTCGATACGGGTTGGAAGTTTTTTAAAGGCGATGTCAGCGGGGCGCAAACTCCTACGTTCAACGACAGCGGTTGGTCTGGCATAAACCTACCACATACATGGAACAATATCGATGGCGAAAATGGCGGGATCTATTATCGCGGCATCGCGTGGTATCGTCTGCATTATACGGTGCCAGCCAGTGCTGCCGGTCGTAAGCTCTATCTGCAATTTGATGGGGCCAGCCTGGTTGCCGATGTCTATGTCAATGGGACCCATTTGGGCCAACACCAGGGTGGCTTTGCTGCCTTTCGCTTCGATGCCACGTCCGCACTGAACGTTGGCGCGACGAACGTCATTGCGGTAAAAGTGAACAATGCCTCCAGTACTGATATTCCCCCTTACAATGGCGATTTCACCGTCTTTGGTGGCCTCTATCGAGATGCGCATCTGGTGATCACGGACAACGTCCACATGCGGATGAGTGATTACGGTTCATCGGGTCTTTTCTTACGGCAAACCAATGTCAGTGCGTCCGCTGCGACCTTGACTCTAACCGCCGAGACATGGAATGATGGCGGCACGACACAGCAAGTGACGCTCACCTCGACCATCGTAGATGCGACGAGCACCGTTGTGCGAACGCTCACCTCGACGCAGAGCGTGCCAGCTCATACTGGCTCGACCTTTGTGCAGAATACAACGCTGGTCAATCCGCACTTGTGGGACGGTCAGGCTGATCCCTATCTGTACCATGTCTATGCTCAGGTACAGGTGGGTACGTCGGTCAAAGATGTCGTGAGCGCACCATTAGGATTCCGTTCATATCATATCGATCCCAACAATGGCTTCTTCCTCAATGGTCATTATCTGGATCTACATGGCGTCAATGTGCACCAGGACCACATCGATCAGGGCTGGGCCATTAGTAATGCAGAAATAGACCAGGATTTCAGCCTGATGACCCAGATGGGCGTCAATCTGATCCGCACATGCCACTATCAGCATGCTCAGCATTTCTACGACAATGCCGATGCGAATGGCATCGTTATCTGGTCGGAGCAGCCAATCATTGGCAGTATTATCAATTCAACTGCCTTTACGAAGAGCGCGGAACAGCAGTTGACTGAGATGATTCGCCAGAACTATAACCATCCCTCGATCATCCTCTGGAGTATCGCCAACGAAGTGGGCAATGATGCCAATACCAATACGCTGCTCCAGGCGCTCAATGATGTTGCCCATACGCAAGACCCCGACCGCCTGACGACGCTGGCGAGCAATCAGAGCGCGGGCAATGCTGAATCGAAACATACGGATACCGTGGGCTATAATCGCTACAATGGCTGGTATGGTGGAAGCTATAACGACATAGATAGTATCCTGACGAGCACGCATCAGAGCTTCCCCAGCATGAGCTTCGCGTTAAGTGAGTTTGGCGCAGGAGCGAGCATCTTTCAACATCAAGATCCGCCAACCCAGCCGGTTACGTCCAGTAATTTCCATCCGGAGGAATGGCAGGCGCTCTTTCACGAGGCATACTGGCAAGCATTGAAGACCCGACCATATGTCTGGGGCAAATTTATCTGGGTCATGTTTGATTTTTCCTCCGCTGGACGCAATGAGGGCGATCATCCTGGCCGCAACGACAAAGGCATGGTCACCTACGATCGAAAAACGTGCAAGGATGCGTATTACTGGTATAAGGCCAATTGGACTACTACACCTTTCGTCTATATTACCGACCGACGTTTCGTCAATCGGACGTTACCAACTGCGAATATAAAGATTTACGCCAATACCAGTTCGGTCACCCTGACGGTCAACGGTGTCTCGTTGGGCACGAAGACCAGCTCAAACCATATCTTCCTCTGGCCAAACGTCGCATTACACGCAGGGAACAACACCATACAGGCAACAAGCACACAGAATGGCACTACCTACCAGGATACGGTGACCTGGAACAGGGCGTAGGCCTTGCACCATTGACACATCATCAGACTCTTTTTAAGGATGACAGGAGGCAACAATGATATGTAGCCTCACAAAAAAAGTATTTCTCGCGGATGCTTTGGCTTTAGCCTGAAGCATGAATGCAGTTTACAAGACATTGTGAAGGGAGTCTTAGATTGAAAACAAGGAATGTTACGATGCAAAGAGGCAAGAGGTTGGTGCAACGGTTCGCATTATTGCTGGTGATAGCACTGAGTTTGATGGCGGTACAGGTCTTTGCGCTTCCTGGTCGGCAGGCGGTCCGAGCCGATGCAAATGGTGTCAAGGTCATGCCACTGGGTGACTCGATCACCTATGGGACTGGTTCTTCGAATGGCGGAGGCTACCGGTTACCGTTGTGGAATGATCTCCTGGCGCAAGGGGCAAATATTCATTTCGTCGGCTCGCAACAGAATGGTCCGAGCACATTCGACACAGCAAATGAAGGGCATCCCGGCTGGCGCATCGACCAGATCTCAGCCAATATTGTCGGCTGGTTGCAGACGTACCAGCCACAGATTGTGCTCCTCCACATTGGCACGAATGATATTTTACAGCAACATGATGTGGTAAATGCTCCTACCCGCCTGGCAAGCCTCATCGATCAGATCACCACCACCGCTCCAAACGCAACAGTCGTGGTGGCACAGATTCTACCGATCAAGAATGCAATGACGCAGACAGTCACATACAATAACACCATACCTGGTATTGTGCAGTCAAGAGCAGCACAGGGGAAACATGTCCAGTATGTCGATATGTATGATGCGGTCTCGGTCAATCTGCTACCCGATGGTATCCATCCGGATGACCCAGGGTATCGCCTGATGGCAACGGTCTGGGATGATGCGCTGATCCATCTGCTCTCGCCTTTAAGCGGTTACTATAAACTGGTGAACCGCAATAGTGGCAAGCTACTGGATGTGACAGGGGCCAGCGTAAGTGATGGAACGAAAGTGATCCAGTGGACCGATCATAATGGGACGAATCAGGAGTGGCAATTTATACCGGTCGGAGAGGGCTTTGTGAAACTGGTAAACCGCAATAGTGGAAAGGTGCTGGATGTAAATGGTGCGTCCACAACACAGGGGACGCAGCTGGACCAGACGAGCGATAGCGGCGGCAGGAACCAGCAATGGCAGATCTCTAGTAGCGATGGGAAATATGATACGCTGGTAAATCGCAATAGCGGTCAGCTAGCGGATGTAACGATGGCACAGACAACAGATGGGGCAGCAGTGATACAGTGGCCCACAAATGGTGGACTGAATCAACAATGGCAGCTCGTACCAGTAGCATAAGTAGGATCGTAGAGAGGTGAGGTATCCCGAACTTTGCAAAAGTTCGCACAACTGGGGATGTAGGGTCAGCGTATCCAAAGCTGAAAACTGTACGCTCAGGCTTGGATATGCTGACCTATTATAGGAGAATCCTGACCTTTTCCGGTCGCGTGATCGTTTCCAGGGCTATGACCAGCATCTTGCACTGCTCCAGAACGGTGCAGCGATGGGAACCACAAAACTCTGGTACGATAAGTCACACAAGCAGTATTACCTGCTGGTCTCTTTTGATGCAAAAAGATCCGATCCCACCCCAGATCAGCAGAAACACATTGTGGAGGACAGATACAAGCCCGTGCTCTTCTGACCAAGGGGTACATTGACTCCAAATATGATACTTCGATCTGGCCCATATGCTACCTTCGGTTCTGATGTTCAGGTACGTGTTGGCACAAAAAGAAATGGACAGCATCAGTTCTACTACCCTGATGCATCCGTCTCCTGCGATAGTGTCAAGGCCGACGTAGAAATGGCTCTAATACTTTCAACTCAGGCCGAACTCGCGTGGTTTGAGCAGGTAACACTTCTGGTGATCGTACGCAGAATCATGGAAAACAAATATGCACGGTTTCTTCATGAGCAGCCCGACGCCTTTGCCGATCCCTGGGTTGCGGAAGAGATGAGCGTCCTCATGCGACTCAATATCAGTGTCCTCAAAACACACAAAAAACAGCAACACGAAATGCGATTGCAAGCTGGGCAAGAGTGGGCGAGAGCAGAGTTGAGAAACAAGCGTTACGCATAAGAAAGAGTAAGCAAATTTTAACTTGCCCAATTCCCTCTAGTCGATGTACAATAGGCCCGCAAGGATGTAATAATAAGCACTACATCCGTCGAGAGACGAACGATTAGTAGAAAACGATGCCAGCCATAAATAGTATGGCTCTGCGGAGGATAGGTGTATGCCAAATAATACAGACGACTTGACCACAATCGAGGAAGTCATAGCACGCGAGATTCTTGACTCACGTGGAAACCCGACCGTTCAGGTAGAAGTGCTCTTAATGGGCGGAGCACGCGGCGTTGCAGCAGTGCCATCTGGCGCGTCAACGGGTGCACATGAAGCAGTCGAACTACGTGATGGAGACAAGAGCCGTTATGGGGGCAAGGGTGTTCTCAGTGCGGTTGGCAACGTTCACGACGCAATCAGCGACGCGATTATAGGTCTGGATGCAACTGATCAGACCACGTTAGATGAATTGATGATTGCTCTGGATGGCACTCCCAACAAAGGGAAACTGGGAGCTAATGCTATGCTGGGCGTATCGCTTGCTATCGCAAAAGCCGCTGCAAATGCCCACAATCAACCCCTCTACCGTTATCTGGGGGGCGTATCGGCACGGACATTGCCCGTTCCAATGATGAATATTTTGAATGGGGGCAAGCATGCCGATAACTCGACCGATATGCAAGAGTACATGATTCTCCCCATCGGTGCACCTACATTTCGCGAAGGGCTACGCTGGTGCGCCGAGATCTATCAGGGGCTGAAAAAAGTACTGCATGGTCGAAAACTTAACACCAATGTTGGTGACGAAGGTGGCTTTGCACCGTCGCTCGGTTCAAACCGCGAGGCGTTAGAGGTCATCGTGGATGCAATCGGCAGTGCGGGTTATAAACCAGGCGTGGATATTTTCCTGGGCATGGACCCTGCAGCAACCGAATTCTACGAGAATGGGAAATATGTGCTGGCCCGTGAGGGACGTACGTTGACCTCAAAAGAGATGATCGATCTGTACGAGCAATGGATCAACGAATATCCCATCGTAACCATTGAGGACGGTCTGGCCGAAGATGATTGGGATGGTTGGTCACAATTGCGCCAACGCCTGGGCAATCGCATTCAACTTGTTGGTGATGATCTCTTCGTTACAAACACGCAGCGTTTGAAGCGTGGGATCGCCGAACATTCAGCGAACTCCATTCTGATCAAACTCAATCAGATCGGCACGCTGACCGAGACAATGGCTGCTATCGAAATGGCGAAACGCGCCTCCTACACAGCCGTGGTCTCGCACCGCTCAGGAGAAACCGAAGATACCACCATCGCTGATCTGGTGGTTGCTACCAATGCAGGGCAGATTAAAACCGGCGCACCGGCACGTAGCGAACGCGTAGCCAAGTATAATCGCCTGTTAGTAATCGAAGACGAATTGGGCGATGAGACAGCACAATATGCAGGCTTCAGCGCTTTCTACAACGTACCGACCCTGTACGCCAAAGCATAAGACGCGTTATAGTATGTATGTAGGAGCCTCGTTTATATACTCAGGGTTCCTACATACCATACAGGGTCACAGGAGATATTTTAATGTCAAGTAATACATCCGACATAGCCAGCACGTTAGAGCGACATAGCGCACGTTCTATTCACTACAACATCAGCTACATCGTACAGGGAGCGAAACACGGAACAGATGGCGCAATCGTTCTCCTCCATGATATTCCAGCGGGTGCCTTCACCTGGGAAGGTATAATGCCACAACTGGCAAGTTCAAACCGTGCTGTCTACGCCATTGATATGCTCGGTTTTGGCAGTTCGGATCATCCCTGGCCCGCTGATATGTCCGTCTGGGGTCAGGCCGATACACTGCTTTATCTGTTTCAGGAACTCAACCTGACCAACATTATCCTGGTGGGTCTTGGCTTTGGGGGCGGCGTAGCACAGATTTTGACGACACGCCTGTATCGCGACTCGGTAGCGGCTGTTGTACTCATCAATACTATCTGTTATCTGCACTCATTCGCCCCCGATTGGCCACTTCCCGACATGAAGAAACGCCAGGATCCCGAAGCTCCAAAGCAGGATGCACTTGAAGATGTGATACGCGACCTACGTGCAACACTCCCATCCGCCGTTCATAATACTGAACGTTTCGACAACGTAATCAACGATTATGTAATGCAGTGGGATAGTGAAGTGGGCAAAGAAGTACTTTATCAGATCATCCGTCAATTGGATCCTAGTTATGTTAACTCAATTGCATCAGATTTGCCGCTTGTGCATAAGCCAATGCTCATTCTATGGAGTGACCAGGACGTGATTGTGCCAATTAAATATGCCGAACGCCTCCATCGCGCGCTTCAGGGATCAAGCCTGGTGATTGTTCCTGATGCGGGACATATGCTTTTGTTCGATGCTCCTGATGCTGTGGCTAACGCTATTACTGACTTTATTAGTACCATATAAGAAGCGCACAATAGAAACATTTAGCATAAAATAATGCAGAGGGCCCGATCAATCCGGACCCTCTGCATGAAGATCTGTCAGGAAGCTTTTTTCGCAGGAACGGAGATTGATTGTTCCTGGTGCTCATGCTGATACTCAGCGGAGCAACGGTTATACTCCTCCACCGCCAGCATATATGCGTTATACATACGCTCAAGCACCTGTACTGCTACTCCTTTTTGCTCAGCCATCGCTACATCATACCATTTTTGCTGCATACGTTTTTCGGCGTGTTCAAGCTCTGTAGGAGTCATAGTATTTCTTTCTATTTCAGGACACTCAAACGGGTCGAGAGAGTATATGCGTTCCAGCCGCATTGACGGAGGAAGTGTCTCTCTCAAACCCGAAAAGGTCAAAGGGGAAGGGCACTAAGAAGCCTTGTTGCCTTGTTTGTATTCTCTGTACTCTGCTGTGAGTTGTTGGATCAGTTTCTTCGCATTGAGATAACTGATGGAGGTAACATTATCTGGTTCTGCTTTGCCCAAGTGCTCATATAATTTGCGAATGCTACTCAATTGCTGTTCAGTCAAGAGTGCATCTGGAGCATTTTCGGGAGCGACAGCGGGCTGCACAGTGTTAGAAGTATGTCCATTCCCATTGCTAGCTACAACATTGGGGCGTACAGATGCAAGAGGAGCACTGCCATTACTGTACCCATTTCCGTTTCCCACAGGGGCATATCGCTGCTCAACAGGACTATCGACAATGCGATGGGCTTCATTCAGGTCTGGCGCAAATTGCGTGCCATACCCTAATCCGGCTAGTGCCCGGCCAATGGCTCCGGTTTCGGCCTTCTCGATATAATCAGGAAAACTGGCCGCATTCTCGGATTTTGTTCCTGTCGATCTACCACCCTTCCCATCTGTGACGATTGCTTTAAAGCGCGCATAGCCTTTGGCACGCTTTACAATTTTTTCGCTACGCCGCTTCTCGCTGTTCCAGGCGTAGACTTCCTCCTCAACCTCACGGTCAAGATCCACCTCAATCTCATCTGTATCAATAGTGCCCTGTGGACATTGCTCGCGGAACCAGACGAGACGCCACTGCACTGGCAGATAATCTTTAGAACCCTCTTTACTCTTCAACTGCATTACATGCTCATTCGGATTAAATTGGTGGGCATGCTGTTGGCCTTCTTGTTGAACCTGCCCATTGCTCTGGTCGCTCATCCTCTGCTCCTTTTGGAATATTTGTTCTAATATTATAGAACAGAACAGAACATTCTGTCAAGTTTGATTTCTGTTTTGGTCACTATACTATTCTTTATGCGTAGCCATAAAGTGGTAGTTTGAATAGAAAAAGATTCTGCGAATTTGAGAACGGAGATGCGCTTAATGTGTTCTTTGCAGCGTCACCAGGGTCACATCATCCTCCTGCTCCCAGCCGTCGCCGGTGAAACGCTTGAGTTTTCCCAACAAAACTTCGATGAGCGGTGTTCCATCGCTGGGGTCTTCAAGAGCAGTCTTGAGCCGGGGAAAACCAAACATTTCCTGGGTCGTGTTATGTGCTTCCACTAAGCCATCGCTATAGAAAAGGAGACTTTCACCGGGGATCAGGGTTGCTTCATACTCATCATAACGTGTACCCGGCATCATTCCAAGAGGCATGCCGGTCGCCCAGAGTTCTGCGGCGTTACCATCATGCTGGCGATAGGGTGGTTCATGTCCTGCATTGGCATAACGCAAATGACCATTTTTGGGGTTCAGGATAGCATAGAAACATGTAACAAACATTCCAGCAGGAATATCGACATGAAGCAGATCATTGACACGTGCTAACACTTCAGATGGAGAAGATTGCTCTAAAGCAGCCGTACGCAGCATAGTACGCGTGGCAGTCATCACGAGAGCTGCAGGAATGCCTTTATCCGTAACATCGCCAATGACAATTCCCAGACGACCATCCTCAAAGGGGAGAAAATCGTAAAAATCGCCTCCGACCTCGCGTGCAGATTTGTAGTATGGAACAAGCAACCATCCTGGAAGTGCTGGTACATTTCTGGGCAAAAAGGTATGTTGAATGGTTCTGGCCGTGCGTAGCTCCTGTTCGATACGCTCACGCTCACGTACTTGCATTTGTTGATCCTGCACCAGTTGCGCAACGCGCAGGGCAGGGGCAACCTGCGGAATTAAAGAATCAAGCAAAGTACGCTGTTCAGCGGTATAATCTTCTCCCTTCAGGCGTGGTCCCAGGACAAGTAAGCCAATCAGTTCTCCCTGACTGGCAAGGGGCAAAAGAATTTCTGCTTGTTGGGCCTTCAGATTTTGCACGATTGATGTACCTAGTTGCAGGCGGCTAATCTCCAAAAGGCCTGCATGCTTCAGAAGATAAGCAATAAAAGGATCATCATCGGCAATGCGCATCATTTCTGTTGCAGAGGATTTCTCCTGTCGCTCTTCTGAGATACGCGTCCATAAAGAGACAGAATAAGGATCCATAGTTTGCTCAATGACCGTGAGGAAACGATCAGATAATTGATCGAGATCAATTTCCTCACGTAACGTTGAGGTAAATATCTGAACAGCTCTGGCAGCTTCCCGGTTGCGCCGATTGAAGCGTTGCTCAATATATTTCTGAACATACATACGTACGGGATCAAACATGATTGCAAGAGCCAGCGTGGTAGTAACAAAGATAATGTGTGGTGCAGTTGGATCCTGATGCGTGACCAGTTCCAGTCCAATAATGGCACCATAGTAGAGAAATGCAAAACAGAGCGTAAGCAAGAGATAGGCTGGTGTACCATTGAGGAATACATTAAGCATAAATATCGGCACCCTAAAGATATAGGATCGGAGTTGCGTTATCGCAAAATAGATGAACACAGGAAGAAAGACGAACGCAAAATCGCCAGGTATTCTGACGTTCACTAATATAAGAGCAAATAAGCCACCAGCAGCGCAAATAGCGCTTATAAAGCTGATCACGGCAACCCATTCCTGGCTTAAGCGCCGAGGCTTTTTTTTGGCCGGGGGAGGCGAGGGTACAGTTCTCGATGTTACCAGGAATGCAGGCATAGCTCTCTTCCTTTATTTCCTCAAGTGGAAGGCACCCCTATAAAAAGGGTGCCTTCCACTGTTCGTTTGTTCATTGGGTATACAGGTCCTTAATCAGGAAAGTTACCCGATGTAGTTCCAACGGTATATGGTGTAGAAACATTGTACACCACCATCATATCCATACCCCAGTTTGCATGCAAGAAGTTGTGACAATGAAGCATCCAGATGCCTGGATTATTTGCAACAAAGGCAACGTCATAGGTTGCATGTGGTGGAACCAGGACCGTATCCTGATGCACTGGACTTCCTGTGAGTGGCTTCCCATTTTCAGCAAGGACGGTAAAAACGTGTCCATGCAGATGCATTGGATGATACAGGTTCGTATGATTGTCAAAGTGAAGTTTAATGATTTGTCCCTCTTTGACCATAATCATGCCAGTATCAGGAAAAATCTTTCCATTCATTGTGTAGGTCATCCCTGAACGACCAAGCGAAGTGCCCATCTGGTTTCCCAATATGATGTTGTAGGTTGCATTGAAATGGCTCTGTGAGGTGATTGCATCTTGCGCCGGCATTCCATATGTCGTGAGGTCGAACCACGATGTCACAGCGGGAAGTTTTGTGGGGAGCACTCCCTGACCAATAACCAGAGCCGGGGCACGCTGATAGCTCTGACTATCATTAGCGCTCACCAACGAGACAGAGCCGTGTCCAGGCATTTGAAAGTAGATGTCGTAGCGTTGAGCTGATCCAAGGGGCAACGGTGTAGCGTTGAGCCACTGCGGGCCATTGAGGTCGTGCCCATCCAATGAGACGACCTGAAATGGTGCTCCAACAAGGGTGACAAGCTGTGGATTTCCAGATGGAGTCTCCGCAGTATTCACGATGCGTAAGCGCACCCATTGCCCAGGGCGTGCCGCCTGATTGAGTGTTCCATCAGTAGCATTCATTGTGTAAAGTGTTTGATTATTCGAACCATTCCAGGTGTGGAGCGCCACACTATAATCTACATCGGCATGGAGTGTTGGTTTTGCAGGATCCACGATGAGCATGCCAAAGAGGCCATTAGTCGTTTCATCGTAGCTGAACTGATGCGAATGATACCAGTAAGTTCCTGCATCCAGAGCTGTAAAGCGATAGACATAGGATTGTCCAGGTTTCACTGCATCCTGGGTGACTCCCGCCACACCATCGGCAGCATTAGGCACACGTACACCATGCCAATGGATGGTCACGCCAAAAGAGAGATGGTTAACCAGCGTTACAACAACCTCATCGCCCTGTCGCACATGCAATGTTGGTCCAGGAGCAGTTCCGTTGAAGGTCCAGGCCGACACTTTTGTGTTTGAGTCAAGTGCGATCTGTGTTGACTGAGCGGTTAGAGTGAAGCGATCAATATGCGTCGCAATCTGTGGGTCCTGTAATTGTGACAGAGAGGTGGGTGCGTTTGCCATACCCATATTTACGGAAGTTGGAACACCTGCTCCCGATGGTATCTGCGGAGCTTGCAATGGAGCAACAACGGCAATAGCTGGTGCAGGTGATAATACTCCAATGAAAATAGCACCAAGCGTTATCCCCGCAATGGTACTGAAAGCGGGTGCCATCCAACGTGGATTCGTTTTGCTATGCGTGCGATAATTTTGCACTCCCCTTCCAATAACGGTAACAAAGGCAACCATGACGTCAGCAATGATGAGCACCTCGCCAATAAAAGCACCAAGCCCTCCATGAAGTCCCTTGGGAGTGATCAAGCTCTCCAGTACAAAAGGCTCGGTGAGAACCAGATAGAGAAGATAACCACCTACTGGAATGGCTAGCGCCTGCATCCAGCGAATTCGCGTTGCAACAAGAATGGTACCTAAAAGGCCACATGCCGCTAAGGCGACAATATCTCGACTTGGAGCACCTGAACCAATTGTGATTGCAATAGCCCCCCCAATACCACCAAGAGCGACGATCAGAAAGGCTCGTAAGGCAATTCTGCTCAAAGCTGAAGATGGTTGGCGTGTAAGCAGGCTCGCCTTCTTACCATTAACACCCGATGAATTGTCTTTTTCTGTCTCTGTCTGTATTTCTTTACCCATGGCTAATTCCTTCTTCGTTTTCTCTCTGTATTATTTATACGTGCTTTTTTGCGATTAGCGGAAATTTCAATTACTTCTAGCCTAAACGTTTTATTGCACAGTTATCGTCAAATTCATGCCATGATGGATCAAACAAAGAATATGATAGGTACCTGCCACAGCAAATGGTCCAATCGTTACCTTGTTTCCATCCAGGGAAAGATCATTGATAAGAGGCGCACCTTGCTCTTGTTTCAGGAGTGGTGTATTTTGCTGCCATGTTCCATTGGCAAGAACATGATGAGAATTTAGAGCTGCGACCAGTAAGAGCTTCGACCCTTTAGGAATCGTCACAGATGACAGATCGAAATTGCCAGCACTCACGTGTAAGGTTGGCACTCCATTTGTATAGGTCAATGTCGGAATACTATATGGTTGTGCTAATCCTCCGATGTAACTGGCACCGATGACCAGACCGATCACACCACATAACACCGATGGAAGCCAGCGTGGAGCCTTGCGACTACCCCCGCGGTAATCCTGCAATATGATTCCGAAAGTCGCGATAAAGGCAATAATGGAGTTCGCGATAATGAACATCTCTCCAATAAATGCACCTAATCCTCCATGTGGACCTTTTGGATTGGTCAAGCTTTCAAGAACAAAAGGCTCAGTCAGAACCAGATAGAACAGGTAAGCACTTATTGGAAGGGCAATCACTTGCATCCAGCGTACCCTGGTTGCAATAAGAATGGTACAGAGGAGCTCACCTATCATTAAGGTAACAATATCTCGACTTGGAGCGCCACTACTAAGCGTAATCGCCACTGTCCCTCCAATGCCTGAGAGAGCACCAATGAGAAAGGTTCCGAAAGCGATCTTACTCAAGGTCGAAGGTGGTTGACGGGAAAACAGATGGGTATGTTTTGGTTCGATAGCCATTGTCGGTTCTTCTTGCTTATGTATCATTATTGTTTTTTCCTTTGTAGTATGTCTGCTTAAGGATCTGATAATAGTATAAAACATGCAGCGTTGCTCAAGCGTTGCTTCAAACGTTGCCTGATTACAATTCACAAGAAATACGTCCCCCGACCTACAAAAAGAGAGATACATTAGAACGAAAGCAGATAGAAAGGAGCAGCGATGGAATATATTTTCCGAATATAGTCAAATTTTTATCACGAAGCATTTAACATTGATTCAAACTACATATCTCTTCTATGATTAGAGAAGCGTACTCTGTCCTTGTTTCTCGTTGTAGAGGAACAAACGCCCTATTTGAGAATGACCTTGAAACGAGAAGGGATGCTCTATGTCAGAAAGAAACACACACCTACAACTGAAGGCACGTCATTTCATTTTGATTCTTTGTATTGTAGCTATTATGGTAGCCACTTTTGCTATTCAACTCACAACGCCACGTCATGCTCAGGCGGCTGGAACTGGGTACTGGCACACAAATGGTAATAAGATCCTGGACAGCAATAATCAGACTGTGCGTATTGCAGGCATCAACTGGTTCGGTTTTGAGACTGCGAATTACGTTGTACATGGATTATGGACGCGCAATTATCAGGATGTGCTAAACCAGATCAAAGGTTTAGGCTATAACACCATCCGCTTGCCCTATTCCAATCAGCTCTTCGATGCTGGCAGCACACCCAATAGCATTGACTACGCTAAAAATCCTGATCTCCAGGGACTTACCAGCCTTCAGATCATGGATAAAATTATCAATTATGGTAGTAGTATCGGGCTGCGCTTCATCCTGGACCAGCATCGTCCTGACTCAGGCGCACAATCTGCATTATGGTATACCTCAGCATATCCCGAATCACGCTGGCTCTCCGATTGGCAGATGTTAGCAACTCGCTACAAAAACAATCCAATGGTTATCGGGGCTGATCTGCACAATGAACCCCATGCGCCAGCCTGCTGGGGTTGTGGTAATCCAGCGGTCGATTGGCGTTTGGCGGCAGAGAAAGCCGGTAATGCTGTTCTGGCCATTAATCCCAACTGGTTGATCTTCGTTGAAGGCGTGGACTGTTATGGACCTGGTGGTTCAACAAGTGGAGATTGCTACTGGTGGGGAGGCAACCTCGAAGGCGCACAACAGTATCCAGTGCAACTGAACGTAGCGAATCGCCTTGTATATTCCGCTCATGACTATCCTTCCACAGTCGCTTCTCAGCCCTGGTTTAGCGATCCAACGTATCCTAACAATCTACCAGGCATATGGGATAAATACTGGGGCTATCTCTACAAAAACAACATCGCCCCCGTATGGGTAGGTGAGTTTGGGTCACTCTTGCAATCCACATCTGATCAGCAATGGCTCGCTGCACTCGTCAAATACCTGGGAACTGGTGCCACAGGGATTAGCTGGACCTTCTGGTGTCTGAATCCAAATTCTGGCGATACTGGTGGCATTCTACTGAATGATTGGGTAACTGTTGATCAAACAAAACAGGCTTATCTCAATCCCATTGAGTTTCCGCTGGATACCGGCTCTGGAGGAAGTACACCGACTCCAATGCCTACGAACACACCAGTAGCCACTGCGACAGCTACGAACACGCCGACAGCTACGAACACGCCGACAGCCACTGCGACCGCCACTCCTGCGAGCACACCAACAGCTACTCCAATCTCAGGGAACTCTTGTAAGGTGAGTTACGCAGTGAATCAGTGGGCTGGTGGCTTCACGGCAAACCTGGTGATTACGAATACAGGCACAACGGCGTTGAATGGTTGGACGTTAACCTTTACCTTCCCTGGCAATCAGAAGGTTGTACAAGGATGGAGTGCGGTCTTCTCCCAGCAAGGGAGCGCAGTTACTGCCACCAATACCAACTATAACGGCACCATTGCGCCAGCAGCCACGGTCAATCCTGGCTTCAATGGCTCTTGGACTGGAAGCAATCTAGCTCCAACATCCTTTAGCCTCAATGGTAAGGTATGTAGTGCTGGGTAAGATGAGGTGATCATAACGATTTATAGTGGAATTCACTCAGGACCGGGAAGTTGAGGCTTAGTCACTGAGATATTCCAACACGGTAAAAGCGGTGAGAACGTATTTTGTAACGTTCTCACCGCTTTCGCTCATCATGAAATAACTTCATCAGTTTTCATTCAATCTACACTATAGTTCTTTTTTTCATTGACAAGAAGGCCTCAAATACGGCACAACTTACTAGGGTAACAGTTACGGTACTGTTATGAGAACCAGGGTTATCGCGCTCCATCTCTATGCCGACGATAACATCTACAGCTCTCTTGATCCGAAGAGTAAGGGTATATAGCGGAGATCCCTTTTTCCATTTATTCACTTGTGAATTATCTTAAGGAGTACATACATGTCGTACCAACCTATGCATCATCATTTTTTGCATAACTCGAATGATGAAAGCATGTCAGAAGCGCTCTTAATGCCAACAGCGGAAGTCGCCGATCAGATCATTACAATGACTCCAGTCATTATTGACGATACATCTGAATACAACTATGCCGAAGCATTGCAAAAAGCGATCTATTTTTACGAAGCACAGAAATCCGGACCAGGGGTAACTGGCGGCCAGGTCATATGGCGGGGAGATGCGAGCCTGGTAGATACAGTTGTACCACTACAACCTATCGGTCCAGGCGGTACAGGTACCAACATGTCACAAAGCTTTATTGATGCTCATCGCCAGTGGCTTGATCCTGAAGGCAAGGGAACAATAGATGTAAGTGGCGGTTTTTATGATGCAGGTGATCATGTAAAGTTTGGTCTTCCCCAGGGTTATACCGCCTCTACACTCGGTTGGGCGCTCTACGAATTCAAGCAAGCGTTCATCGATACAGAGTTAGAAACTCCAATGGTGGAAATTCTACGTTGGTTCACAGATTATTTTTTGCGTTCAACATTTCGCAATGAGCAAGGGGACATAATCGCGTTTGCGTATCATGTAGGTGACGGTAATCTAGATCATAAAGTCTGGTCACCACCCGAAGTACAGAAGCTACCGCGTCCAGTCTATCTGGCAACGACTGAGACGCCCGCCAGCGATGTTTGTGCTGAAGCTGCCGCTTCATTAACACTTATGTATCTAAACGTGAAAGAAACCGATCCTACGTACGCTACAACGTGTCTGGATAGTGCACAGGCCCTTTACAGATTCGCCAGTAACAACCGTGGTATAAGCTTCTCAGGTGGTTTCTACAATTCCAGTGATGATAATGATGAATTGGCCTGGGCGGCTATATGGCTTTACGTCGCAACAAATAAATGGGCTTATCTCAATGATATTATCGCTGTCGACGCACATGAACGTTATACAGGGTACCTGAAGAAACTTCTCCCTACAACAGCAGATACATGGCAAAATACCTGGGTCCATAGCTGGGATACCGTCTGGGGAGGCGTCTTTCTAAAGCTCGCACAGACTACGGATGATAGACATTTTTGGGATATTGCGCGTTGGAATCTCGAATACTGGTCTGGCATCT
>JACDAE010000194.1 GCA_013695595.1 Ktedonobacteraceae bacterium
GATATGGCTCTCGTACTGGGCGGTGATGGCACCATTGTTCACGCTGCCCGGCTCTGCGCCTGCATCGATCTACCCATTATCGGCATCGACTTTGGGCGCGTTGGCTTCCTGACTGAGCTTGAACCCGCTGAAGTCGAGAAGGATCTTAGCTATTTCCTCAATGGAGATAAGAGCGTCTGGGTCGACGAACGGGCCATGCTACGCGGAGTCTTGAAACAAGATGGGCGCGAGGAAGAGTTTCTGGCACTCAATGATATTGTTATCGCACGTGGCACATGGCCGCGCGGCGTGCGCATCAACGTCTGGGTAGATAATTACTTTTATAATACTACCTACGCCGATGGCATGATTCTTTCGACCGCGACTGGCTCGACTGCCTACAATATGGCCGTGGGTGGCCCTCTCCTACATCCACAAGTACGCAGCCTGGTTCTTTCACCCATCGCGCCACACCTTGCCGCTAATCGCTCTCTGGTCCTACAACCTGAAGCTCTCGTGCGTCTGCAAATCTTTACAAACGCACAAAATGGCGTCTTTTCTGCCGATGGGCAACTTAATCGTGAGATAAAGGATGGAGCTACCGTCACTGTGGAAAAAAGTCCCTATATCACTCGTTTTCTCAGACGCAGACCACCAACGTATTTTTATCAGATCATCAATGCTAAGTTAAAAAATGATGGCATGCCAGCCAGCGAAAGTCACCATGTTACTTGAATTAAGCATTAAAGATTTCGCAATCATCGACAGCTTGCACCTGCGCCTCAATCGTCTCTTCAATGTCTTTACCGGGGAGACAGGTGCAGGCAAATCGATTATTATCGACGCAGTCAATGCTCTACTCGGCGGCAAGATCGGCGCAGAGTTCGTGCGCTCCGGCTGTGATCGTGCGACGGTAGAAGGGGTCTTCTCTATTCAAGCTCTTCCATCCGTCAGCAACGAATGGCAACCGCTCGAAGTCTTCGCGCACGCCAGCAATAATGGAGCCAGCACGATCTTCGATGCGCTTGAACAGGCCGAAACCCGCTCCACACAACCTTTACAAGCCGCCGACCCGGAGAGCGCAGATGCCAGTGTTGCACTCGCTGCCCTACTCCTGGAATACGATATTACACCTGATGATGGGCAGATCATCCTTTCGCGCGATATCTTCCGCTCTGGACGCACCGTCGCGCGTATCAATGGGCGTGCCCTATCACAACAGGTGCTACAACAGGTTGCGAGCTGGCTGGTCGACATTCACGGCCAGAGCGAACATATGAGCCTCCTGCGGCCAGAACAACACATCAATTTCCTTGATCGCTACGCCGAACTCCTTCCCCAACGTGAAGAATTAGGACGTAAGGTGGGCGAATGGCGCAACGCACGTAAAACGCTGCAATCATTGCAACAAAACGTACAAGAGCAGGAGCGGCGCGCCGAATTCTTGCGCTTCGAGATCGAAGAGATCGAAAAGGCCAACCTTCGACCAGGCGAAGTCGAAGAACTGGAAGAAGAACGCAAAGTCCTGAGCAACGCCGAACGCTTGCGCGAACTATGCACGCTGACCTATGGCTCCATCAAGGGTGCCGATATCGGAGACGAGGAGTTCAAACCTGCCCTTGATCAGTTACGCGTGGCACAACGCAGCCTGAGCGAACTGGTTCGCCTGGACAAAAGCATGGAAGAGTTCTCTGAAACGCTCTCCGAAGCTATCTATCAGCTCGAAGATGTGGCGGCCAGCGTCAGTAGCTACGAGGCCGACATCGAGGATAATCCTCGCCGCCTGGCCGACATCGAAGATCGCGTTGACCAGATCGCCAAACTCCGACGCAAATATGGTCACAGCATCGAAGAGATTCTGCAAAGAGCTATCGACGATCAGGCCGAACTTGATACCATCACCAATCGTGACGAACTGGTCGCACAATTACAGCAACAGGATGGGCAGTTCCGCTCCGAGATTGGTGCCCTGGCACAGCAGATCTCGACACGACGCACTGAGACAGCACAACACCTTGCCACCGCAATGGAAGAGCAACTCAACGATCTGAATATGCGCCGCGCTCGTTTCCAGGTTGAGATTCAGCAAGTACCAGACGAAGAGGGCGTACCTGGCCGCATCAACGACCAGCCTGTACAAACCTATGCCTGCGATCAGACCGGCATTGACCGCGTGCAATTCCTGATTGCCCCCAATCCGGGCGAACCATTCAAACCACTGACAAAGATCGCCTCCGGCGGCGAGACATCACGCTTGATGCTGGCTCTCAAAACCATTCTTGCCGATGCTGATGCGACTCCGACTCTCATCTTCGACGAGATCGATTCCGGCATCAGTGGACGTAGTGGGCAGGTTGTCGGGGAAAAATTATGGCAACTGACCGGCAATCACCAGGTTATCTGCGTCACCCACCTGCCACAGATCGCCGCCTTTGCCGACACTCACTATAATGTGAATAAGCAGATTCTCGATGACCGCACCATCACGATTGTCAACGAGCTGCGCCCTGAGCAACGCGTCCGCGAAATTGCTCACATTATGGGTGGCAGCGTCAGCGAATTCTCACTGAAAAGCGCCGAAGAGATGTTGGCTCGCTCATATCTCTGGAAAGAGAATCGCACGCGCAATATCGCCAATTAGATGGACCCATTGGGAGATTATTATGCCCTCAGTCGTCATTATCGGGGCGGGGAGTAGCGGCCTGGCAGCCGCCCACACCCTGCTCGATGCTGGATATGCCATCACCATTTTTGAGAAAAGTCGCGGCGTTGGTGGTCGGGCCGCTACACGCACCCGCGCGGGCTTTACCTACGACTATGGCGCAAACTATATCAAACCGGGTGCGCCAGCCAGTGTAGAACTGATTACAAAACGCTTCTACACGCCAGAACTCATAGACATTCAAAAACCTGTCTGGACGTTTGATGGCTCACAACATATTCAAGAAGGTGATCCCACCCAGAACGCCGAACCCAAATGGTCCTACCGCCATGGACTCACCACTCTCTCCCAGCTCATGGCGCAGGGACTGAATATTCACCTGGTCTCACGCGTTGCACGCATGCAACAACACGCAAATGCATGGACTCTCTATGATGAGGCAGGAGAGTCTATGGGCACATTTGACCGGGTACTCATCACCATTCCTGCCAATCAGGCTGTTCCTCTTATACAGGCGAGCGCATTCCAGCAGGATTTGAGCGCAACAATCAACTCACAGCTTGAGAAGGCACACTATAACTCGCAAATTTCAGTCCTTCTCGGCTACACACCACGGCCCAAAATACGTCCCTATTACGCCCTGGTCAATACCGATCGAGCCCATGCGATCTCCTGGCTCTCCTGGGAACACGAAAAAAATCCGGAACGCGCTCCCGCCGACGCCGGCTTGCTGATGGCACAGATGGCCCCACAGTATAGTCAGGAGCATTGGCAGGTAGCCGACGAGGAGATATATCGGGATGTAGCACCACGCGTCGCCAGCCTGATCGATGAAGCATTGCCCACGCCATCTTTTACCGATATTCAACGCTGGCGCTATTCTTTACCAGCTCGGAAAGCTGATGCAGACGCTCTCAATGCCATCACATTACCAATGGGATTGACCTTCTGTGGCGATGGCTTCGTGGGTGGACGCATCCACCTCGCACTCGAACATGGAATCAAGGTAGCTCAACAACTCATCGATCAACACTTGTAGTCTTCAACAACAAGGAGATAGCTGTTTATGATGCCTTTTTTAACCCAGGAAACCCAGGATGAACTCGCCACACTGGCCGAACGCTACGGTCAACCGCTAACACGCAGCGTCGATCTCGGTCAGACACGTCAGTTCGATCCTATCAACAGAAATGATCGTTACGGCGAAGTGTGCATGGTCGTACGGCGCAAAAACGGACGTCTGCTTACTATGAAAAAGATATTTTATCCCACCGGTGCATATCGCCTTCTGACCGGTGGCATCGAATATGGTGAAAAGGTCTTCGACGCCCTGCTACGCGAAACACATGAGGAAACTGGACTAGAAGTCGAGGTCAAACGCTTCCTCGTCGCCGCTGCCTACATAACCACCGAGACCGGAGATCAGCCCGTCTTCTACACATTTGCCTTCTTGCTTGATGAGGTAGGCGGCACGTTAGGCGTCATCGACGAAAATGAACATGTTGAGGCCTTCGTAGAAATTGAGCCAGCCGAATTATCTCAACGTGCAGCATTTCTCGAACAGATAGGTGGAGCACAATTTAGCCAGGAGATCGATGGAAGTTGGAGCGACTGGGGTAAATTTCGCGCGGCGATTCATCATCTGGTATGGGAAGCACTCGTTCATTAAAACTCTGCCATCCTTAACCAGACGCCCTGCTAAAAGATCCAGAAACTTGCCAGAAAAGGTAATAAGCGCTTGTATGCTTGACACAGTGTTGTAGAATTCATGGGCAAACTGCTATTATTATATCTAGCATAAAAGGTGGGTTGAGAAATTCACAAGATAGATATAAAAGGCCTGTTTTGCAAATGAAATTGTTCACCATTAAATACGTTAGCCTCTCGAAAAAGACAGGCAAGCTCAATTCTTCAAAGAGAGGAATATAGTGCAAGGAAGCAGAGATATGAAAAGAAGCATTGGCCGTCGCCGCTTTTTAGAACTGTCGGCAATTACAACTGCTGCCGTTGTTGGCACCACTGTAGGGGAACACACATTATTTGATGCACAGAAGGCAATGGCTCAATCCGCTCTGTATACCCCTCCGGCCTCTAACAGGGTTGATACCCTTATCGATGTGGGATGGAAATTTCATCAGGGTGATGTAAGTAATGCACAAACGCCCACCTTCAATGATTCTAGCTGGTCCGGTGTCACACTTCCTCATACATGGAATAATATTGATGGAGAGAACGGCGGTAATTATTATCGCGGCATCAGTTGGTATCGCCTCCATTATACCATTCCCACGGCTTATGCTGGCCGCCGCTTCTTTCTTCAGTTCGATGGAGCCAGTCTTGTCACTGATGTCTACGTCAATGGTACCTATCTAGGGGAGCATCAGGGAGGGTATACGACCTTTCGCTTTGATGCCACTGCTGCGCTTAAAGTTGGAAGTGATAATGTTATTGCAGTCAAAGTCAATAATGCTTTCAATACGAATATCGCGCCCCTGAATGGCGATTTCACCGTCTTTGGAGGACTTTACCGCAATGTACACCTGCTTGTTGCCGACAACGTACATATGCAGTTTTCGGACTATGGGTCCTCTGGTCTTTTTGTACGCCAGACAAATGTGAGTTCGGCATCCGCCACTGTAGGCGTGACGGCTGAGGTGTGGAATGACGGCACTACCTCCCAGAATGTAACGGTTCAAACAATCATTGTGGATGCCAGCAATACAATTGTGCAAACTCTCTCTTCTACGCAGACGCTGGCGGCACATACAGGCGCTCATTTCGTCCAGACTACTACCATTGCTAATCCCCATCTCTGGGATGGTCAGAGCAATCCCTACCTCTATCGTGTTTATGCGCAGGTGCAGGTTGGCACATCCGTCAAAGATCTCGTTTCCGTGCCATTAGGGCTCCGCTCGTATTCCATAGATCCCAACAAAGGCTTCTTCCTGAATGGACACTATCTTGATCTGCATGGTGTTAACTATCACCAGGATCACATAGATGAGGGATGGGCTGTCAGCGATGCGCAAGTGGATCAGGATTTCAACCTGATGATCGCAATGGGAGTCAACGTAATTCGTACATCGCACTATCAGCATTCTCCTCGGTTCTACGACAACGCCGATACCAATGGCATCGTTATCTGGTCCGAGCAACCTATCATTAATGGTATTCTCAATACAACAGCGTTCACACAGAATGCAGAGCAACAGTTGACTGAGATGATTCGCCAGAACTATAATCATCCCTCAATTATTTTCTGGAGCATCGCCAACGAAGTGGGCAACGATAGTGCAACCAATACGTTACTTCAGGCACTTAGTAATGTCGCACATGCCCAGGATCCCGATCGCATTACGACGCTAGCCGACGATACAGGGACATTTGACAATGTCGCGAATCATACGAATACGGTTGGCTATAATCGCTACTATGGCTGGTATACTGGTAGTTACAACGATTGGGGGAGCGTCTTAACCAATATACATCAGAGTTTTCCAACACGGAGTTTCGCCATAAGTGAGTATGGTGCGGGAGCAAGCATCTACCAACATCAAGCAAATCCAACTCAGCCCGTTCCAGCGAGTGCTTCCCATCCTGAGGAGTGGCAAGCTCTTGTTCACGAGGCTGCCTGGCAAGCCATGGCAAGCAGACCTTATATATGGGGGAAGTTTGTCTGGGTTATGTTTGATTTTGCTTCCGCAGGGCGCAATGAAGGAGACCATCCTGGCCGTAACGATAAAGGATTGTGTACCTACGATCGGAAAACTCCTAAAGACGCCTATTATTGGTATAAGGCGAACTGGACGACAGCGCCTTTTGTCTATATCACTGATCGGCGTTTTGTGACCCGTACAACGGCAACGACAAATATTAAGGTATACGCCAATACGAGTTCAGTAACCCTCACAGTCAATGGGGTTTCTTTAGGGACGAAGACCAGCACAAACCATATCTTCATATGGTCGAATGTTGCCTTGCAGGTTGGCAATAACACTGTGCAGGCGACGGCTTCACAAGGTGGCAGTACTGATACGGTAACCTGGACCAGGCAATAGTGTAATTACTTCAGCATCCGGGCTTGTTGCACTTCGTTTCACCGCGCCCCTACAGAGATTTGGAGCCTCTTTTGCCCGCTTTTCATACCATGTATTGACGTAGGGAGGCGATGAAACGAAGTGCAACAAGCCTGGATGCCCTAGAGGAGGGGTAGCCCACGTATGCTATAATATGTAGGAGCCAACTACAGAAGAACTCAGATCTTCCATTACATTCTATTCGAAGGAACTGGGACATGGACAAAAAATTCATAAGTACAATAGCATTATTTGCCGTCTTCATCGGCTTTCTCTGGTGGGGCGGATCGATGATTACCTCATCATTAGCCGCTCCCACAAAAGATGGAGAGAGCATTGTCTACGGTGTGCTTCTCCTGGCATGCGCTGGCTATGCATTGGTGTCAATTCTGATGCTACCACGTAAAAACCAATCATAGTTATGTTTACAATTAGGAATAAAGTACATGGATAATCAGAAGCCAACAACGGCGTTGGCTATTCGTTTAGCCACCCCTGAAGACATCTCACTGATTGAGAAGCTTGATAGCTTTAGCGCATCGCCAACGCGTGATATTCACCGAGATATGGAAAAATACTTTGGCTCCGTCGATCCCTCCACTCACGAGCATACGTTTATTTTTATCGCTGAAATAGCAGGGATCACGGCAGGCAAGGCTGAACTGATGCTGCCACCAGCCGAAGTAACTCAAGCTGTCGGCTATGTGAAACGTGTAATTGTGCATCCCGAATTTCGCGGACGTGGCCTAGCAAAACACCTCATGCAACATATGATCGACTTTGCCCATACTACATATAAACTTAAAGCTATAGATCTGCACGTATGGGATAAAAATCATACCGCCATCCGCCTCTATGAGGAAATGGGATTCGAGCTACAGCATCGCGAATTGTACTACCGTCTCCCCCTTGAGTGAAACAAATCCCCTCTCTCATCCGCGCTTTAGTTGAGATGACATTATTTTCTCAATGTATTTTTCGGCCATTTGTGACGCCACTCTCCCTCTTTTCGTTGTAGAACTAGGATTGGGAGAGCCGTCATATAAGAGGCAATCTAGAGTAGCACGGGGCTTCCTGATACTTCGCTGGGAGGTAAACACGCCTATCCCCATGTTCGTGAGACATCAAACACGGAAAAGATAGCACTATCCATATTGATATGGGGTAAAGCGAGCCAATTTATGCAACAGCAACCTGCACTCACACAAACCACGCAAGCACCAACCAGAAAAACCTGGCTTCAATATCGATGGATGCGATACTTTTTTACAGAAGATACCGCTACAGGTACCTACTCCATCTCCCACATCCAACGGCGTGCCGTGTGGATTGCCCTGGCATTTATACTTCAAGCAATTAGCACTACCGATTTTAACAGCATCTTCCCTTTCTCGAAATCCTTTAACGCTTTCCTTCCTTCCCCACTGATCTTCGCAAGTTTCTTTGCAATCTGGATGGCGCTCCACCCTTCATCTCCTCACAAAAAAAGAAAACAGAATACGCAAAAACATACAACCACCCTCTTACAACGTCTCATTCTCATTGTTACCTTTGGCTTCGCTATCGGCGGCTCCGTGATGATGATTATGGGCGTCGTCCAGAGCTTCTCACCCCCAAAACTCACGAATGATGGTACCTCCCTTGATACCAACGCCGCTATGTTGCTCCTGGAAGGACGTAATCCCTATACCGACTCCAATATGCTGGATCTAGCACGAAAATTTAAGCTTCTGCCGGACTGGACAACGCCTCTGCGCGTTGGTCAATTCGCGAATCGCCTTGACTACCCGACAATGACTGAGTTACTGAGCGTACTCGACACGGACATGAAAGCTGGAAAAGCTCCCGAATTTGAATCGAAAGTGAGCTATCCCGCACTCTCGTTTCTTACCCTCGTTCCCTTTACCGTATTTAAGAACTATAATGTCCTCTCCTTCTACGTACTCAGCTACCTGGTATTAGTTGGCGTCGCCTGGAAGATGGCCCGCCCAGAGCTGCGTCCATGGGTACTCCTGTTGAGCCTGGCAAATGTTCCAATGTGGTCATCAACCATCGGCGGCAATCTCGATGTCTTTAACACCCTCTTGCTCGTCCTGACCTGGCTGACGCGCGATAAACGCTGGCTGTCTGCCGTCTTTCTCGGGCTGGCAATCGCCACCAAACAGATCGCCTGGTACTTCATTCCCTTCTATATCATTATGGTCCTGCGTCAATATGGCTTCAAAGAAGCTGTCTATCGCACCATCATTGCAGGAGGGGTGGGGCTTGCCATCAATCTACCATTCATCATCTGGAATGCACATGCCTGGTTGGCTGGCATCATGGCTCCAATAGGAGATCCGATGTTCCCATTGGGCGTCGGCATCATCAATCTGAGCACCTCTCATCTGCTCCCATACTTTTCATCACAGGTCTATACTGTGCTTGAAGGCCTTGGCATGATCGGCTCACTGATCTGGTACTGGCGCATCTGTAAAAAGCGTCCGGAAGCTGCCTTGCTGTTAGCAGTCCTACCACTTTTCTTTGCATGGCGCAGCTTACCATCGTACTTTTACTGCATCGCCTACCCGGTTTTCGTCCTGATGAGTAGTCGCAAAACACGCCGCTCGCTTCCCGCTGGCTCATCAACAAAACCCGGAACGCCCACGCAGGATTTGCAGCTCTCACCTCCGGTGGAGATGGGCGTTCCCGTTTAATCGAGCACGATTGTGATAGTGATATCCCCATGAACCGGGGTAGGGACCAGCTTGCTCTCCTTGTTCCGTTGCAGACCTGTGGTACGATACACGTACAACAATGCACAATTGCCTCTAACAGCGCGGGGTTACTCGAAGCACTCTCTTTGAGGGCAGAAAGCGCAGGTTCCATCATGGCTTTGCCAGAATATCCGTTCCTTGACGTTCAAGACTATCTTGCCCTGGATGAAAAAGCACACAGTGTAAGATATGAGTACATTGACGGGCGGCTACTCATGCTTGCGGGAGGCAGCCCTGATCATTCGATCATCGGGACCAACATCGCCAGTGTCTTGCATGCCGCACTCAGAAAAACACCTTGCACAGTATATAACTCCGATATTCGTTTCAAGCTCTCTGAGTCTCGCTACGTTCATCCAGATGTAACCGTAGGATGCGACGAAAGAGACAAATGTAAAAAGGATAATATTCAATATCCCCGTCTTCTTGTCGAGGTCCTTTCGCCAGGAACGGAAGCTATAGATAAGGGAGAAAAGCTTGATATGTACCTTGATTATCCTTCAACTGAAGAGTACATGCTTGTTGGTTCACAGAAGAAAATGGTTGAAGTGTACCACCGTGATGGGGATACATGGGTATCGCGCAGATATAAGCCAGACACCCTCATTCATCTGAGAAGCGTCAACGTATCAATCTCTTTTGAAGACATCTATGAGAAGACAAGCCTCGCCTGAGCTGGAAAAGGCTGATTCCTCTCAGGCACACATCTCCACCCGGTGGTTTCTCCTAACAGCGTTCTTTTCCCTTCTCGACTCTTTCTTCTCTTCGTGGTACAATCACGTGCGAGAAGATGCTGTCGCGAGGAGTGAAAAGAAGAGAAAATATTATGTCACGTAAAAAAGAAGCCATTCCACATCTTTCGGAAGATGAGAATGCTCAGATACAACACCTGCTTGAAAACTATCAGCAGATCGCACAGGCTCTACACCAGAGCACCGATCAGGCACATATTGAGAATGCTCTGTCCATTATCGACGCATTGTCAGAAGCGGCTCAGATCGCGCTACTCAAAGCATTGGCGAAGGAAAATAATACAGATGCCGCCGATATTCTGCTCGCGGTGAATACAGTAAGTACACAAAAAGAGGCGCGCAAAGAAGCTCGTCGCTCACTTATCCGTCTGGAAGGCATGAAAACCTATCCACAATGGATACCACCCGTCGTCGCTGCCCCTCTGGTGCAGATCAATGTAGAACAGCCCCCTCGCTTCTGGAAAGGTCTGGTCACTGAGTCACGCGAAGAGGGACAGGTGCAGTTATTGCTCGCCTGGGAGCAGGGATACGATTATAAAGATGTACGCCTGGTTGTCCTTCTCCTGGACTACTGGAACGATGGCGTCAAAGATGTGAACATCGAAATTACCAGCAGGCATCACGTGGAAGAGCATATTCAAGAAATGCGGGAGAAATTCCCCGTTGCTCTCGTTGATTGCACGCTGGCAGAAGGGAAGCGGTTGCTAGAGGATGCGCTCTCCGTCAATGTGTGGCGTGGCACCACTCCACATAAAGACTATCGCAATCGCCAGCAGCTCCTGGACACTCTGATCTTTGAAGCCAATAACCTGGGACAGGATCACAACCAGACGTTTATCAACCGTGAATTGATGGAACCAGAGGTCGCGATTAATTTTATCGGTGCATGGTCTATGGGCGACTACGGTCTGGCCTATGACCTGCTAACAGGCGACAACAGTGTGCGCGAAGGACTCTCCCGTGATGAATGGATCGAGCGCCGCAGGGCATGGTCCGACGAAGCACATCCCACACGCATGGAACTGGGATTTGTCCATGAGCGCGAACAACCTCAAAGCGCTCTCTGGCTTCCCACATCCATTACCAGTCGCCAGGGTGTACGCAAAGAGATTGAACTGGGTTGGTCGCTTGAGCTAACTGAGACCCCTCTGGGCGCAACATTGACCGAGATGCCACTAGGAACCGCCGTCAACAAAACGACGGGTCGCCACTGGTTCTGGACCGCATATACTCTGGTTCGTGAACAGGGCATGTGGCACATTCAATCGATCAGCGACGAAGGTGCAAAGGTGCAAAGCCTCTCTGTCAAAGAACTTCAAACGCGTATCAAAGAGTATGAAGATGCCGTACAGGAGGCGCTCAAAAAACGCTTCACCAATCAGCAAGAGGCGATCGAAGAACTTTCGTGGCGCATTACCCAACTCATGCACTTCTCTGATGCTCTGCTTGTACATCTGCCACTCGATCGCTCGATCTACGAACAGGCCTACGGTCGTTCCGTTGGAGCGGGTAATCCAGAGCGCAGCCTGGTCTATCTTGAACGCATGGCACAACGCTTCTCCGAACAGCGCGGCGCGACCTTACGTACCCTGGGCGCGACACAGTTGAGCCAGGCATATAACGACGCCAATCATGGCCTGGAAGCTCGTGCGGAAGAATTTGCAGCATTGGCAGAAAAAAATCTGCGCGAGGCCGTTGCGCTCGACAACGTTGCCACTAGCCACCTGCTCCTGGCCGAAATGCTTTTGAGCGTAGACCGCAACGACGAAGCCGAAGCGGAGTTCCGACAGGCCATTTCTCTATCGCCCTCTCCTGAGGAGGAGGCGGCCTTAGAAGCAGGTCTTGGCAATCTCGCCATGCGTCGAGAGCAGCTTGAAGAGGCCATTCCTCACTATGAGCGCGTGATACAACTCGATCCAGAGTATAACGGCATCTGGTTCAATATTGGCTTTGCACATCGTCACCTTCAGCACTTTGATGAAGCATTGGAAGCATACAAACGTGCCGTTCAGCAAGAACCCAACGATATGCGCACCTATTCAGAGATGACGGCCATCTATATGAATAAAGGTGATAAGCAACAAGCCAGGGCGATCATTGAACAGGGTGTACGCGCCAATCCGGATTCAGCGCACCTGCATGCACTGTTTGCTTCAGTACTTTCTACTTTGGATGATCAGCGAGCAGCACAACGGGAACTGGCCGAAGCTGAGGCCATCGATCCCGATATAGAGATCATCGCACGTGTACGTCAACAGCTTCAGACAGCACAGAAAAAATAGTCTAACTATCGCAATCTGTCAGCAGTAGTGCTCCGTCAACGCTTATTGCATGGTTTTTTCTCCTGTAGGGGAGCCATTGAGTATCCCGTGTGGGCGTGCAATGACATTTGACGGAGCAGTAGGGAAGGATGGAGAGAAGATCATGCCGTCAAAAAAACAAAAGAATACTCCTAAAAAGCAATCAATAACCTCTGTTCCTCAGGAAGAGGACGAGCAGGTGCAGCAGCACCTTGCAGACTATCAGCAGACCGCCGCCGCACTCCAGAGCAGCAATACTACTCACGAGGCAGAAGCAGCACTCACGCCCCTCACAAACCTCTCGGAGAGCGCACAGATCGTTCTGCTCCAGGCTCTTTCGCGCGAAAAAACGGTAGAGGCCGCTGATGTCCTTCTTGCAATGAATACATTTGCGCCTTTGAAAGAAGTTCGTAAAGAAGCTCGCCGCTCACTTATTCGCCTAGAAACGGCCAGGCTCTATCCACAATGGACGCCCCCTGCGACTCCTTCACCAGTTGTGCAAGAGGAGGTGACGACATCCACAGGCCCATCTCGTTTCTGGAAAGGCCAGTTCACCGATACCAGGGCCGTGGGAGAAATGCAACTCCTCCTCTTCTGGGAGCAAGGCGAGAACTATAAAGAGGTTCGTACCGCTGGCTTCTTGCTCGACTTCTTTCACGCGGGTGTGAAAGATTTCTTTACTGAAATAGGGAACAAGCGTCAGGTGGAGAAGCGTATCGAGAATATGCAAGCTCAGTTCAGTAGCATCGCGCTGGTCGATTGTAGCCTTGCAGACGGGAAGCAGCTTGTCGAAGAGGCTCTTGAAGTCAATCAACAACATGGGACAAAACCGCACCCAGATTATACACGTAACCTCCCTCTGATCCGCAGTCTGTTATTGGACGCCCCTGACGATGGTTATAAGCTTGAGCAAAGCAGTCTTGAGTCGCCACAGGAGCTACGCTTCGACGAAGCCAGAAATCTTCTCGACCAGCTCATGACGCTAGAACTCGGACCCGAAGAGACCGTCGCTGGCTTCCTGGATACCTGGCTAAGAGGTGATTATGAGGCTGCATATACAGCCCTGGCAAAGGAGAGCCCTCTACGCGAAGGGCTGTCAAACGAAGAATGGGTAGCACGTCGACTCGCCTGGGCAGAACAGGCCCATCCTACAGAAGGCAAATCCGAAATTGCCTTCAGGCACGACGACGACGACGACGACGATCTTACAGATGAAGAGGACGATGACGATGTGGAAATTGCCATCCCTTCAGCCCTCGAAACTGAGATAACGGACACTGTCCCTGAAGTTGAAGCTTTCTGGTCTCTTGTTTTGACAGATACGGAAGCTGGTAGTGGTTTAAAAGAATTACCACAGGCAACCGCAGTATATAAACCAACAGGGCGGCACTGGTTCTGGACGAAATATACATTGGTGCGTGAGGGGAATGAATGGCGTATCCTCACGATGCTCGACGCCGGAGCACAGGCACTGACCCTGCCTATAGAAGAACTTCAGTTACAGATGGCTGAGATCGTTGCATTCGCAGCAGAGCAATTAAGCCTGGTGGAAGCTATGTCCGCAGGCGATGGGCTTGACGACGACGATGAGGACGATGAATTGGAGGACACTGAGCTTGAGGACGTGGACGACGTGGACGACGATGAGGACGACGACGACGATGATGATTTAACAGACCTGAAATTTGAGGAACTGGCGGAACATTTTGAAGAGATGATGTGGGTTACAACGCGTGCCATGCATTATACCGATGCGCTCATTGTACAAACGCCCGAAGATGTATTCCTCTATGAAACGGGCTATGATCAGGCAACGGGTGTTCAAGAAAACGAGCGAGCAGCGCTGTATGCCGAGATGCAGGCTGAGCGTTTCCCCGCACAGCGCGGTGAGGCTTTACGCAGACTGGCAATGGCCCAACTGAGTATCGCCAGGACCTACGAAGAAAATAATGATGAAGAACACTCTGCTCACTTCGTTGCGGAAACTGAAAAGACACTGCGCACCTCTGTAGCTATCGATAATGCCCCCATGGGCAACATCTTGCTGGCGGAGACGCTCATTGCGCAGAAAAAACAGCTCGATGAAGCTGAACAACTGCTCCAACAAGTTCTGACCCTACCTGATATTGACCCGAAAGAGTCTACGCTGGCTGAATCCGGTCTGGGCCATATTGCGCAAGATCAGGAGGACTATGAACAGGCTCTGCAACATTATTTGCGGGCCAGCGAACTTAGTCCTGACCTGCCGGGCATATGGTTTAATATTGGCCTGATGCAACGTCAACTGGGCCAACTTGAAGAGGCCGAAGCAAGCCACTTGCGTAGCATTGATGAAGACCCGACCGAAACAGGTTCGTACATTGATCTTTCGGGTATCTACACCGATGGGGGCGATTTAGAGGCTGCCGAAGAAGTGTTAGAAGAAGGCATAGAGATCAATCCTGAGGCCGCCGAACTTCTCGCGGCAATGGCACTGGTGTACATCAACAAAGGTGACCTACGGCATGCGAAAGAATATCTGGACGACGCCGAAGATATCGATGAGAAACTCGATATTGTCCAGGCCGTCCATGGATATTATGATGAGGCACGCCAGGTACAACAACAACGACCGCAGAAACAAAAAGGAAAGTCACGAAAATTTAAGAAAAAATGAGTAACGAGCAACTACAAGAACGCCCTATAACATATGCGACGGTCACGCTCGGTGCTCTGACACGTGAAGGTGATGCCCTCGCTGAAATAAGTGAACTGGACGCGGAGGGCAATCCATTTACACGCTCTCTCCGCGTTCCCGCAGGTTTGCCGGGAGAGCACGTCACCATCGCAATTGAAGCTCCGCTCGCACCGCGACCGGGTCGGCATAGACGACACTGGAAACCTCGTCCTCCACGCGTATGGATTACCGAAATTCATCAACCTTCGCCGCTGCGGATTGATGCTTCATGCCCGGTCTTTGGCTCATGCGGAGGGTGTCAATTGCAACATATGCGTTATGAAGCTCAGATTGAGTGGAAACGCCATGTGGTGCAGCAACTGCTGCTCGATATCGGCGGCTTCAGCGACCCACCACTACTCGATACAGTGCCGTGTGATATTCCCTGGCATTATCGCAACCATATGCGCTTCTCCGTCAATCGCAGTGGGCAGGCAGGCTTGACCGTGCGAGGCAGCCATCGCGTGCTTCCCCTCACTGAATGTCCCATCGCACACGAGAAGATCAACCGCGCCTTAAAGATCCTCGGTGAACAGGAGAACGCACGACCACAGGTTCTGATACGCTGCAGCGATGTCAGTAACCAGATCCTTATCCAGCCCACACCCTCTCCTGCCATAGCCCAGCAGATCGGTAAGGCTGGACTTGACCTACGCAACGAAACAATGGAAGAAGAGCTATCGGGCGCAACGTTTCGCATCCGCCCCAGCTCGTTTTTCCAGACAAATACGGCTCAGGCGGAGAAAATGGTGCAGATGATACGCGCCGGCCTGCTGGATTCCGCGACCAATGAGCCACTCGACAAAATGACTATCGTCGATGCCTATTGCGGCGTCGGTACCTTCGCCCGCGTCCTGGCACAACATGTAGGTAAAGTGATCGCGATCGAAGAGTCAGCCAGCGCAATCAAAGATGCCCAATGGAATCTGCGCGACATACACAACGTAGAAATCCTCAAAGGCAAGGTGGAAGCTCTCTTGCCGGGCCTCGCCACACATATCGATGGACTGGTGATTGATCCGCCACGCGCGGGCTGTCAGCAGGTCATATTAGACGCGCTGGTAGAGAATCCAGTCACACGCATCGTCTACGTCTCGTGCGATCCCTCAACGCTGGCACGCGACCTTAATATCTTATGTCATATTCATCCTATCTATCAGCTACGCTCGGTACAACCGCTCGACATGTTTCCACAGACGGCCCATATCGAATGCGTGGCGCTTCTGGAGCGTGCATAGTGACGACGAACTCTCTTCCATTATTGCTGGCATCGGCCTCACCCAGACGACGGCAGATCATCGGCTTACTCGGCCTTCCCTTTACTGTTGGCATCGCTCCAATCGACGAGGATGCCATACAAAAGACCTATCAAGGACCAGTCGAACGATTGGGGCAATGGACCGCCGAACAGAAAGCGCGGGCCATTCACACATTGCCAGAAGCTGTCAACCATATTGTCATCACGGCTGATACAACCGTCGTGCTGGATGATACAGAATTGGGGAAACCACGCGATAAAGAGCACGCTCGTGCACTGCTGCTCTCCCTGCGTGATCGCTGGCATCATGTCATCACCGGTATCGTTGTCAGCGCAATCGTTGATGGCGAACTACACATGCGGGGAGCCAGTTGCGATACGCCAGTTTTAATGCGACCATACAGCGAAGAAGAGATTAACGCCTATATCGCGACCGGCGATCCAATGGATAAGGCCGGCGCATACGGCATTCAACATTCGCAATTCCAACCAACCGAACGCATCAATGGCTGCTATTTCAATGTTGTTGGCCTGCCATTATGCACGCTGGTTACGCTACTGGCCGAATTCAGCGTCTTCCCCGCTGCCAGTGAACCGAAGGGAACGATCTGCCCATGGTCGGAGCGATGCCTGAAACCTTAAAGCCCATACGAGGACGCTATGCCCCCAGCCCAACTGGCGAACTGCACCTGGGCAATCTGCGCACGGCACTGCTGGCCTGGCTCTTTGCACGTGCCGCCAACGGTAGATTCGTGTTACGTATAGAGG
>JACDAE010000200.1 GCA_013695595.1 Ktedonobacteraceae bacterium
CCACCATATTGGGGCTGTCCACCAGAGAAACCCTGCTGCCCACCATATTGGGGCTGTCCACCATTTGATTGGGCATTAAATGATGGCTGTGACCCGAAGCCACCCATCCCTCCAAAATCCTGCTGCTGATTATTAAATGCATACTGGTTACTGGCAGAACGACCACTAGAAAGGGCCACCAGAGATCCAGAATTTCCTGGTTCGGGTAGGGGTGGGAAATTGCCGGCGAAACTATTGCCAGCTAAGTTCTGACTCCAGTCGCTATCCATGTTCTGCAACATTGCCGGAGAGAACATCTGCTCACCACTGTTGTCGCCCATCTCTGTCACTGATGTCATATTAGGGAATGCACCCAACATTTCATTGTTGCGCTCTGGCAGACGGAACGTCGACACAGAAGAACGCAACTGTTCTGACAATTCTGCCAGATAACTTACACTTACTGCGGCTTCCTGCGTTCCAGCATCGGTCTGTCGTGTAATCTCCGAGATACGCCCCATGGTGACCGCGACAGCTTCAGAAACAGTTGTCTGCTCGTTTGCTGCACGGGCAATACTCTCGATCATTTGCGCCTGTCGTTCGACAGCGCCATAGATGGAGTTCAAAGCACGACCGGCTTCATCAGCCAGTTGCGACCCCTTCACTACTTCCTGGGTGCTATCTTCCATAGCGACCACAGCCTCATAAGTATCGCCCTGAATACTCTTGACCAGGGTTGCAATACGTTTTGTTGACTCGGTTGAGCGCTCTGCAAGGAGGCGGATTTCATCGGCCACAACTGCGAAACCACGTCCATGTTCTCCAGCCATTGCTGACTGAATAGCGGCGTTCAAAGCGAGCAAGTTTGTCTGGTCAGCGATATCTTCAATGATACGGACGATTTCTCCGATCTCATTGGATCGCTCACCGAGGCGCTTGATCTTCTTCGATGTTTCCTGCACATTCTCACGGATCAGGATCATGCCTTGAATAGTCTGGCTCACAGATTGCTGGCCGTTAGCGGCGTTACGTAGAGCTTCCTGAGCCATTTCTGCGCTCAACTGAGCGTTGCGAGCAACATTTTGAATAAAGATAGCCAGCGCTTCTACTGCCTCAGTGGTCTGCGAAATCTGAGCTACCTGAGTCTCGGATGCCTGTGCAAGTTCAGCAGAACCATCCAGAATCCGCCGTGTTGCGTTCGTGACCTGCACGGCGGTGGATTGAACACGTCCAACCACCTTTGCTAGCTCTTCAATCATATAGTTAAATGAGTCGGCCAGAACACCCAGCGTATCTGGTGTCACTTCTGCCTGTACACGCAGATCTCCATCACCGACTGCGCTTACTTCTTGCAAGAGCTTCTCAATCTGTGCTTGTAGTGCGGCTGCATCGCTACCAGTTCCATTCCCCAAAGGAGACTGAGAAGCGTTATTGGTCTGATTATCAAGAAGCGTGTTGACAGACATAGAAAGGAGAGCGAAATCATCGCCACCATTGACGACGGCACGTACGGTGCGGTCCCCGCTGGTGTAATCTCGGCAGACCTCAGCCAGTTGCTGGAAGCGATCTCGAATGCGACCATGGATGAGATAATTAATGACCATGACGCTAAGTAGGACAACTACTGCGCAGATAAGGACAGCAATCATCAGCGTAAAATGATCAAGAGAAGTAGATAGCCAACTTAATAAAGCAAGCAGGACGACGGGGATACCAATTGAAGTAAATAACCCCAATTGCATCAATGCGTTGACCGTCATTCCGCCATTGTTGCGCTCTGGATTCATACGCCAGACCTCCCTATTGACAAAAATATATCTATGATTTCGAGATAAGCAAACACCAATGTGCTTGCTTCCTTTTCTACCAGGTATTAGCCAGGTATCTTGTACTGTTGGATTTTCTCTGAAAAAAGAAGGCGCGGTACATCTAGAATTACCACCATGCGATGGGCAATCAGTGCACATCCTGCAGTATAGGGAAGAACCCATTGTGGAATAGTAGCCTGGCGCACATTTCCATTTATGATAGTTTCTGAAGGAATGGGCAGCATCTCACTGACACCATCCACTACAAAACAGATTACCATTTCATTATATTGCAATGACAATAAACGTGTACGTGGAGAATAGGGAAGCAGTTCCAAATCTAAAAGCATCCTTGTATCGACAACAGAGACAATAGAACCACGCAGATTCATCACACCGCGCACCCAGGGAACTACATTGGGGACGGGAGTAAGGTCGGCGAGCCGTTCCACCCCTTGCACAAACTCAGCCTTCACTGCCAGCTCTCTATCGGCCAAAGAGAAGACGAGATATTGTTCGTTGGTAGCAAGAGGGACACCTCTTGAGGAAACATCACTCTCTATCGAAGCAGCGGCGGTCTGCAAAGCCAGAGATTGGGCCGCCGAAGGCGATAGAGAACGTAGTTGTTGAACAATGCTTAAAACATCTTGTTGAGATTTTCTCAGATCTTCACTTGACACTCAATTACTCCCAATCGCAAAGGCGCTGCTTTGCTACCCCTCCGCAAGATCCCCGGCTGGACCCTCCGTCTCTCTATTGGCTACCTCTAAATGAGGCGGCGTACACTTGCGACTAGCTCATCGCTACTGAAGGGCTTAGTGAGATAGAGATCAGCCCCTTGTCGCAGACCCCAGGCTTTGTCTAACGGAGTATTCTTACTCGTTAACAAGATAATCGGAATGTGTCTGCTAACCTCCGAATTCTTGAGCTTCCTACACAGTTGAAAACCATTTTGCTTCGGCAAAACGACATCGAGCACAATACATTGTGGACGTTCTTTAAACACCTTCTCCACCGCCTCATCGCCATCAACCGCGGTGACAACCTCAAAACCACTATTACGCAGTGGCCCAACTATCATCGTCAATTCCGTCCAACTGTCATCCACAACGAGAACTTTCTGCCCCGGCATCTAATTATAACCTTTCCTTTATAAACCACACTAGTGCAATGGGAAATAAAGGCTATTTTCCTTCCAGGTCTCTCCCATAGTGAGGAGGCGGAGAGAACATATGGTTTAACCGCGATAGCGTAAGCGTGGGCGCATACCTTCTTGCTGCATAGGCATGCGTTCTTGCCAGTTTACAAGATGTTTTTTGACCGTCTGCACCAATTCTACAGAATCAAAGGGCTTGGTGAGATACTCCGTCGATCCCGCAAGTCGCCCACGCATCTTATCAAACAAACCATCTTTCCCACTAAGCATGATAATTGGAATCTGCCGAAACTGCAAGTTTTTTCGTATAATCTGGCAAATATGGTACCCATCCATGCGTGGAAGTTGAATATCTAGCAGGATTACCGCTGGCATTTCATCGGCAACAGAGGTCAGTGCGCTTAAACCATCACTGGCAGTAATCACACGAATATGCTCTCGTTGCAGAGTCATCTGGACAATTTTTCGCACTGTAGGACTATCATCTACAACCAGCACTGTTGGTTCTGCCATTTATATAGACCTCCTTCTTGTATCGGGCGACCAGAACGCTTCTCCTTCATTATGCGGCACTCCGCTCCTCTGTGGTTGTGGTACGATGCCGGGGGGGGAAGATGGTATGGCATCTCGACCACGAGCAACCTGCGTATTACGATGTGCGCGATACACCTGGTACTGCTGCACTTCGTGCTCAATCTCGGACAGAAAAATCTTCCACGCAACATTTAATTGTCGCCCTGTATGGGAATTTCCAACTTCATCGCGCAACAATTCCGCAAAAACCAGGCGCAGGAATGCCGCAAGCCCCTGCACTCCTTCCCAATAAAACTCCTCCAACTGATCACCCTTTACGACCTTATTCAGGCTTAAAATAGGCTCACAATCCAACTGGCCGTAGGCAAATGTTGTTGTATCCAGAATTGGGTACTGCTGACGTGCCAACATTTGGAGAGGTTGGGTAAAACGACGCTCTAAATAACGTACAACATCTATGGGGGGAATATGGCCGCGCCCACGTAAGGTTCGTGCATATTTTCCGTGATGGATAAGCAGGCCATTGATACATTCCGCAAGCGTTGTGATCAAACCAAGCAGATGCTGATCCGCATTCGTCGCACTACGCTGCTGGGCCAATGTATACTGGCACTTGATAATGATATTGGAAAGATCCTGCTGGAGTTCTGTCTCTAACGCTGTATCTACTACCTCTATCAGGTTGAGTTCAACCAGACGATACATGACCCGCGCAACCCTTGCCTCAGGCGTCATCAAAACCAGCGAAATGGCCTGCAAAGGCAGTTCTCCGTTCGAGAGACAAAGAACCTCAATACTCTCCTGATTCAAACCCAGGCTCCGTACATCTCTACTTACCTCTGGCTGCCAGCGGGCTACCGTGGTACGGGCAAGATTGGTTACACCCTCATTGGCAATCTCTTCCCACTCATCAGCCTGACGCAATGCCTCTAAAAGGACTGAGTCAACGTCTAGTGGCTGCATGCGACTCTCCATTGGAAGCAATTGCCGATGAAAAGCAAAACGTCCATTCACCCAACGCATCGCATGCCCGATTGATTGCGTCACTGCGAATTCTAGACGGCGCTGCATATCAGTCGCCGTCATCCATTGCCGCTCAACCAGTAGCGCCAGCGCCATCTGCATATCCCCTTGCGCCATCTCTCGTATCGCTTGCGCACGTCCCGGCTCCAAACGACCTATCAAACAGAGCATACCGAGTAAATCAGGCTGAGGCACACCATCTTCGTGCAGTCCCACGATCTGACCCTTGCGCAGGCTGATAGAGAGCGTCTCCGGCCCTGAAGACACAAAAAGCTTGCCAGATTTTCCACTGAGTGCGAGCATTTTTAGAATAGATTGAAGACCTAGTGTTTGCAAGTCTCCATCCATGATACGATCCTGCTGCTCCATCTTATCCAGTTCCTTTACC